>JAZNLN010000125.1:0-10719 GCA_045579125.1 Ruminiclostridium sp. | reverse complement strand
GTCGATAGGCTGGAACATGCCCTTGTAGAGAGCAAACGGATAGTTATTGATTGCATAAGGGAAGAGGTCGGGAGCGTCACCCGCAGCAGATCTCTTTGCAAGAGCGTTGTATATTTCCGCATAAGGCTGTAAATCACAGTCAAATACATAGTCCTTCTTGTCGCCGTAGGATTCATCGCCCTCCTCGGGGATGCCGTAAATGCTCTTGAAAAGCTCAACGGAAGGCTCGGTTTCATATCTTTCCCAGTTGGAAAGGAATGAAATCTTCTTGAAAGTCGAAGGGTCAAGTGACTCATCCTTGTACTTGTCGCCTGCGTTTTCAACAGCGCCGAGTACGTCCTCGTTTTCTTCGAACGTTACGGTTGTGATTGCCGATGTTGTAACAGATGTTGTGCTTGTGTCGCCGCCGCCTGCGTTGCCGCCTGCATTGTCGCCTGTGTTGCCGCTGCCGCCGTTACATGCAGCCATTGAAAGCAGCATTGCGGAAGTGAGAACAACAGATGTAATTTTCTTAAATTTTTTCATAAGTCCTCCTTACAGAAAAATCAGCTAATATGAATATTACTATTCTATTGTACTTATTATAACAATATCTGCCTCTCAATTCAATATCCATATTAAACAATATTTTAGTTTAAATTTTGTTGCTTTTATTCATTTGTTAGGCTAAAAACACTTAATTAACTTAAATAATAAGTTCAAAACCGCTGATACATCGGATTGCTGCGTTTGCACAACCGCCTCACGGCCCGCAAATCGCTTATAACTTAATTAAAACATCCTTTTACCTAAAACGTTTACATCACAGCATTGAACCGATAAGACTGCTGTAATAACTGCTGTCGCTGCCGAACATCGACGAGGATGCGGCGGCGAGCTGGGTTGTAATCCCAGTTATCCCTGACACAAACGACGCAAGCTGTGCCGTTTCATCGGTCATACCGCTGAATGTCAGTTCAAATCCGCCCGCTTTTTCAAGCCCCGCCGCATTCAGCTGCGGCAGTTCGGCGGTAACATAGGTTTCAAGCGCATTGAGATACATCAGCGACGTTGAACTGCCGCTTGTTTTGAGCGTGCTTACGAGTGCATTGTATTTCTCGGCAAAGTCAGCCAGTTTTTCGGGCGTGAGCCCCTCCAGCAGGGCGGAGGACTTGCTCTGAAGTTCCGTCGCCGCCGTCCTCATTCCCGCATTCTTGTATACTCCGAATAAATCGCTCACGCTTGAATCCCCGTTGTTCTGAAGATAATACAGAAGAGTCGATGCGTCAAGCGACGCTTTTTCCGAGGAGGACTGCACAGCCTGCTCCGAAGTGCTTTCCTCCGGGGCGTCAAGATTTGTCATCATTGACTTCATAATTGCCGAAAACGGCGTAGAATCTCTTTCTGCGCCGTTAACAATGCTGTTTTTTGTGTTTTGAATTTTCTGACGGACAGCCTCGCCGACTATCCCTCTTTCGTAAATATACATAAGCCTCCGATTACTTGAGCTTGTTGACTATAACCGACGCAATCTGGCTCAGATGCGACTGAATGCAGACTGCGCCCATGTTATACGCCGCACACGGCATTCCGTATACTACACAGCTCTCCTGATTCTGCCCTATGGTGAATGCGCCACGGTTTTTCATTTTAAGCAGACCCTTTGCACCGTCGCTGCCCATTCCTGTCAGAATTACACCGATTGCATTACTGCCCGCCGTATCCGCAACGCTGTCAAACATAACGTCAACCGACGGACAATGTCCCGAAACCTTTTCGCCTCGCTTGCTGCTGACGTAATACCCTCTGGCGTCCTTACAAAGGCGCATCTGGTATTCGCCCGCCGCAATTATTATTTTTCCCGTTTCCACACGCTCGCCGTCTGTTGCCTCGACCGCACGCATTTTCGAAAGCGAGTTCACTCGGTCGGCATACATTTTCGTAAAACCTGCGGGCATGTGCTGAACTATAATTATGCCCGGAGTCGTCGGCGGTAGGTCTTTTACGACCTCAAGCAGAGCGTCTGTTCCACCCGTGCTTGCTCCGATTGCGATAACCTTGTTCGCATTCTTCGACGCATCGATAGAAAGCGGAGTAAAATTGTTTACAACAGGCTGTATTCTCTTTGCCGAAAGGCTCGCCGATTTTCCGACCCTTATCATGTTGCAAAGCTTTTTGCCGAAACGGTCTATATCTCCGCCGCCCTTCATTTCGGGCTTTTTGATGTATTCTACCGCACCCGCTGTCATGGCCTCAAAAGCTCCGACTGCGGACGAGGTCACAATTACGACAGGAACGGGATGTTCGGGGAGGAACTGTCTTATAAAATCAATTCCGCTCATTCCGGGCATCTCAACGTCCATCGTAACAACATCGGGCTTGAGCCGCAGAATTTTCTCTCTTGCGTCCCGTGTGTCGCACGCTGTTCCTATCGGTTGTATATCCTCCGACTTTTCAAGCTGTGACGTAATCATCGTTCTGAACAACGGCGAATCGTCAACAACAAGAACACGGATTTTCTGATTGCTCATTGTATCTCCTGCCAGTCCTTTTCACATTTTATTTCATGGGTTTTCTGTATATAGCAGAACGCACATACTCCCACTGCTGCGCCTTGTCTCTCGGTATGCTTTCGGCATGACCTATAAACAAGTAGCCGCCCGGAGCCAATACGTCAAAAAATCTGTTTGTAAGCGCAAGCTTTGTTTCCAAATCGAAATATATCATTACATTCCGACAGAAAATCAAATCAAACGGATGTTTTCTGTACGGTATCGGGTCCATCAGGTTGAACATTTTAAATATAACGTTCTTTTTTATATTATTCTTTACCGAGAAACACTCGTCGCCCACAGGGTCGAAATACTTTGTTTTCCACGACGGGTCAAGCAGCTTCATGCTGTCAACGTGGTACACCGCCTTCTGTGCTTTTGCAAGCACCTTTGTCGAAAGGTCCGTCGCAAGAATACGGGTATCCCACGAGCCCGCAGAGGCGCCGAGATATTCCTGAAGCTGCATCTGCGTCGTGTACGGCTCCTCGCCGCTCGAACAGCCTGCGCTCCACAGGTAAATGCTTTTTTCTTTCTTCGAAGCAACGAGCTCGGGAAGAAGCACCTGCTCCATAAATTCGTAATGCTCTTTTTCACGCATAAAATATGTGTGATTGGTCGTAAGGCGGTTGAGCAGAATTGTAATTTCTGCTCCCGTCGTATCTTTCATTACGTCGTCAAGATAAGCGGTATAGCTCGTGTAGCCTCTTTTGGAGAGGTCGTTTCCGAGTCTGCCCTCAATGAGAACTCTCTTTTTATGCAGGTCTATACCGTAGTTATCGTGAAGATATGTAACCAGCCTTGTAAACTCGGCGTCGGTTATCTGTAATGCCATATTATTCCACCTTCGTTCGGATTATTCCGAGTATGAGTAAAAGCCCTCGTCCTCAAACATAAGCTTGTTTACATCAAGAACAAGCTTGATTCCGTCGTTCATCTCAAGGATGTAGTCAATGAACTTGTTGGAATTTACAGCCTGCTGCTGCGGTGTTTTTGCAACATGCATCTGCGATACCGAGAGAACATCAAGAACTTCGTCTACGATGATACCTACGGAAACATCCTTGACTGCAACGATAATCGTACAAGTTCTTTCGTTGTAGGGGATTTCTTCCTTTCCGAAGCGTGTACGCAGGTCGATTACGGGCACGACCTTACTGCGGACATTTATTATACCCTTTATATAATAAGGTATACCCGGAACTCTCGTTATCGGGGGAACGCCTATGATTTCAATAACGTAGGGAATTTCTATACCAAAAATCTGGTCGCCTATATAGAAAGTGAGCACCTTCGCTATTTCACGTTCCTTTTCATCTTCCTTGCGGACCTTTTCCATATTTAATGCGGCCTGTTTTTCAAGCAGTTCTTTAATATCAGCCAATTTTATTACCGTCCTTTCGTAAAGAGGATTTATTCACTCGCATTTCCTATCGCCTGTAAAATCAATAACCGCTGATAAGATTTGCAACGTCGATGATAAGCGAAATGCTGCCGTCGCCCATGATTGTGCAGCCCGAAAGACCCTCGCCCTTGATGTTGTACTGCGACAGATAGTTCGGGAACGGCTTTACAACCACCTGCTGCTCGCCGATAAGCTTGTCGGAGAACAGGCACACGCTCTTGCTGTCTGTTTCGATAAGGAGGAGGATGCCGTCCTCAAAATCCGTTACCTCGGTAGGAAGTCCGAACTTTTCGTGCAGACGGAGAATCGGGTAGCACACGCCTCTTATCATTATCATTTCACGACGCTGTGTATCGTAAATAATCTGGTCCTTTTTAACCATAAAGCTTTCCTTGATAAACGAAAGCGGAACGGTGAATATTGCGTCGCCGACCTTGATTTCCATGCCGTCGATAATCGCAAGCGTGAGCGGAATCTTTATTGTAAAGGTTGTACCCTCGCCCTTCTTGCTGTCAACAACAAGGCTGCCGCCGACCTTTTCGATATTCTTTCTTACAACGTCCATGCCTACGCCTCGGCCGCTGTACTCGGTAACTACCTCGTTTGTCGAGAAGCCGGGGAGCAGAATCATATTCTGGATTTCACGCTCGGTATATTCACTTTCGGGCTTTGTGAGAAGTCCGTTCATCTCTGCCTTGCGGAGCACCTTTTCGGTGTCAATTCCCGCACCGTCGTCGGAAACCGTGATAATAACCTCGCCCGAAGCATTCGCCGCCATAAGTCGGATTGTACCCTTCGCAGGCTTGCCGTTTGCTTCTCTTTCTGCGACGCTGTCCTCAATGCCGTGGTCCATGCAGTTACGGACAAGGTGCATAAGCGGGTCGTTGAGGTTGTCCACGATAGACTTGTCAACTTCCGTCGAATCGCCCTCGATTTTCAGCTCAACATCCTTGTTCAGCTTCATCTTCATATCACGGACAATTCTGTTCATCTTCTGGAATGTACCCGTCAGAGGAACCATTCGGATTGCCATAACGGTATCCTGGAGCTCGTCTGTCAGCTTGCGGAGTTCTCTCGCAGCCTTTGAGAAGCTTTCGAGGCGCATTCCGTCAAGCTCGGGGTTGGAAATAACCATAGACTCCGTCGTGATGATTTCGCCGACGATGTCGTGAAGCTGGTCAAGCTTCTGGAGATTAACGCTGATAAGACTCTGCTTGCCTGCGCCGCTGCCTGTGTTGCCGCCAGCTGTGTTTGAAGACGTGCTTGCGGGAGCGCTTGCCGTCTTGGCAGTCTGCTTGGGCTTGCTGTCCGCTGTGTCAGCCGTCTGCTTTACGGTTGTTTCGGCTGCGGCAGCGGTTTCGGAAACCTCGCTCTTGGGAGCCTCCGCCTCGCTCTTTCCTGCGTTGTTGTCAACAACCTCGTAGGATTCAACGTTTACAGCCTCTTCGATAATATGTAAAATGCCTTCGTTATTGTTGTCAGCCGCTCTGAATGTAATGAGGAAGCCGTTGTCGATAATAACGTTGGACGACTCCTGATTCGACTCTACGTCATCGGGGAAGAAGGAAAGCACCTCTGCCTCCTCACGGACCTTATTGAGAAGAAGAAAAGCACGCAGATTTTCCATCTTGCAGCCTTCCTGGAAGAACACTCTTACGGTCATAGCGTCGGGGAACTGCTGCACGGGGGGCGCCGCCGTTTCCGATTCCGCCGCAGCACTTCCGCTTTCTGCGGGCAGCTCGTTCTTGAGCATTTTTGCGCCGTTTTCAAGCTTAGCGATCATATCCGAGAAATCTGTCGGCTCATAATCATCGTTGCTCTGAATTTCCTCAATTTCAGCCTTGAACAGGTCGGACATCTTGAATACGAGGTCGTATACAAAGCTTGTGTCCGTAATCTTCGAGGGATCCTCACGGATAATAAAGAACATATCCTCTCCCTTGTGCGCAAGCATCTGAAGATTTTCAAAGCCCATCATCGCAGAAGAACCCTTTACAGTATGCATAATTCTGAATACCTCGTTGATGTCCTCTTCTGTGAACTCGTTGGCCTGTTCGGTGCGCAGCAGGATTTCGTCCAGCTGTTCAAGCAGTCCGTTCGTTTCAAAGATGTAAACGTCAACCATGGATTCCATTCCCGATTCAACTTTTGCCATAAGTAAATACCTTCCCTTCCGGTTATTTAAGCAACACCGTGCGCCGCACAATATTGACTTAAAACATTGCAAATTTTAAAAAAGTGTGCTAATATATATTTAACAGCTTTTAAGCCGAGTTAAAATGAAAGGACTGATTGAAATGGCTCAGATCCCTCAGATAAACAATTCCACTTCAAAAAGCTATTCAACAAACATAAACAACAGCGCACGCCAGACAAACGGAGAGCAGTTTGACATTCTCCAGCTGACAAACCCGATGCAGGTCCAGAACTCCACCGAAAAGGACGCAGGCAATGCGCAGACCACGATGGGTCAGAAAAACCTTGCTCCGCTTGCGGCGCAGAATCTGAAAGACCCTACTCTTGCGGTTGAAGTTGTCAAGGACATAATCGGAGGCGAGCTTCTTTCGTCCGCCGAGGCCAACGGCTATACCGAGCTTTACGGCGAGCTTGAGGACCTTAATAAAACGCTTTATCTCAATCCGTCCGATATTTTAAAGGAGCTCCGCTCGCAGGAAGAACAAAGCACGATGTTTTCGAACAGTCCTTTCTACGACAAGCTTCGTTCCCTCGCCGCAAACAATGCGGAAATGCGGGAGAGCATCGCAAATCTTCTCAAAATGCTCAACCTCGTGTCAAGCAGGGAGGAAATGCTCGGAGCGCTTTCGTCAAACATGCGTTTCCTGTCGGAATATTTCTCTCCGAACAAGAATCTTTCAAGCAGTCTGCTGCTGCTTTCAAAGCAATGGGGAGCGGAGGATGCGGCGCAGAATTTCGAAATACTCAAAAACAAGACCGCTTCGCTTCTGAAAAACGTTTCCGACAGCCTGCTCAACGACGAGCGGACGCAGACGCTTATTCCCATTGTAATACATAATCTTTCGAAGTACAACACCAACGCCAAGGGCATTGCCGACGCCTTTTCCCAGCTGCTTTCCCATCTCGGGACAACCGAGGAAAAACAGGCGCTGACCGCCGATTTCGTAAAACTGCTCGGCGAAATGTTCACGGAAAAAGAGCTTTCCGATATACTACACAACAATTATACTACAATTCAACAAAAAAATCAAGCCGAAAACGAGATTTTTAGTAACAAAAATATAAATAATTCGTTTTTTGTTAATTCTGACAAGATTTCGGGCTATCTTTCCGAGGCTCTTTCGGACCCACAGTATGTTTCCGAGATGTTTCTTGACGAATTTTCCGCTGACAGCTTCCTGAAAAGCATGTATCTCGGCAAGGCAAACGGCATGCAGACCATCGAAAATATGCTCAGCTCCATGATTGCGGACGAAAGCGTACAGCAGCAGCTGTCATCGGACATGTCGCACATAAAATCAATGGACGAGCTGATAAACTATCTCAATGGGATAATCGGCGAAATGCCCGATTCCGCCGCACGGCAGGCGCTGTACGACGGACTTGACGAGATAATAAACCATATGGCTCTTAACGAGGACAGCTTCAACCCCAAGCCTCACAGCGCCCCGCAGTCCTCATTAGAAGCTCTCACGAGCTTTGTCGAAAAAAACATAAACCATGCCGCACTCCGCTCCGTTGACAATTTCAACGCCTCAAACCTGCTTCAGGGAATGATAAACGCTCCGGGCGTGCTCACGCCGCTGTCGCATTTTATTATACCCATACAAATTGAGGACACAAAGGCGTTCGGAGAGCTGTGGGTAGACAACGAACGCAACCCCGATTCCGAGGAAATTCGCAACAATTATCACATTTTTCTCGTCTTTGAAGAAGATACCTACGGAAGATTTGAAGTAGATGTCTACGCCGCAGGAAAAGATGTAAGCATAGGACTGTACTACCCTGAAGGGTACGGCACCGAGAATGCGGCGGCGCTCAAAACCAAGGTCGCAAGAATATCCGCAGGCCTCGGCTACAACACAAAGAATTTCAACTCCGCAGTTCTTTCCGAGCCCCGCTCGCTGACGGAGGTTTTCCCGAAAATCGCAGAAAAAAGGAGGGGTATGGATGTCCAAGCGTAAGGCGTACGGCCAGAAAGCCGCTGTCGCTCTCAAATACAATCCCGATATGAACTATGCTCCCGTGGTGGTTGCCTCGGGTCTGGGAGAGCTTGCGAAAAAAATAGTAGGCATTGCCGACGCAAACGGTGTTCCCGTCTACCGTGACGACAGTGCCGCAGCAATGCTTGTTATGCTGAATGCAGGCGAACATATACCGCCCGAGCTTTATCAGATTGTTGCGACGATTTATGCCGACATCGTATTCACCTCGAACGAGCAGAAGAAAAAACTGGCAAAAAAATAAGCTGCACGCACATCGGCGCACAGCTGTCAGAATACGGATTTATTGCACAAACTTTATAAAGTTATAAGCATAAACAAAAATAAGCCGGATACATAAAGTATCCGGTTGCTTTCTTTTCAGCGGGTCAAAGGTGTTCAGGCTCTGACCGCCTGCGGTATAGTCCGCTTTTATAGCATTTACCATTTGTTCGCCTTAATTTTATCATTGCAGGCCCTGTTTGTCAATACTGTAAACAGGAATTGCATAAAGTTTGTTTATTTTGGCGCTAATCTGTAAGCGTTTCCATTCGTAGTTGTGCAGAATAATAACAGCTTCGGCACATGTTTATAGAAATTTAAAACGACACTTGACATTTTCGTTTCTTTATGTTAAAATTCGGAATGCAAATATAATAAAATGCAACGACACATGTGGTACCTCGGTATGTAAATCTGATTACGGAATGCATAATCCGCTCGGATTTACGGGAGTATCCGTGTGTTTTTTTGTTGCAAAAAGGAGAAAACTATGCCAAGAAATCAATTCCGGCGAATGATATTCGCACTTCTCACAGCTTTTCTTTATCCAGCCCTTAATCAGAACTGTTTTCAAGCTCCTTTTCAGAAAGGACATCGCCGCACGCAGCGTCACAGCCGAAAGCGCCGCATAATCAATAAAGCGCAGGCAGGCTTTCCTTTGTAACGGCATACGGACTGCCGTACATTCTTTTAAGCTCCTCGCTTGTCGTATACCGCTCGCTCATGCAGAACTCGTGCGACCAGGTCATATAGCTCGCCCAGCCGATTTTTTCGGCGGCAATCGCTTCTGCGGAGGGGAGCGTGCCCGTTTCGCCGATAAGCACGATTTTCGGAGCTGCCGTGACCTTTATGAGGTCGTGATACATAGCCGCCTGACTTGTATGCTCGTGCTCGGGCGGGTACATATCTCTCGAAATCACGTCAACACAGTCGTCGCCGGGATACAGCTCCGCAGATGTCGCATTCCACACCCATATCAGATTATCCAGCCCATGCACCGAAGTAAAACGCTCGTACATCAGCCGCCACAGCTTTTTAAATGCGTCGGCTCCCTTTGCACCCCACCAGAACCAGCCGCCCTCTCCCTCGTGGAACGGCCGCCAGAGAATGGGGACATTCCTGTCACGGAACGGCCGCAGAATCCCCGCTATCACGTCCATATCGGATATAAGTGCGGCGTTTTCGGGCGTGCCGCCGACGACCGCCTTGTCTGCGTCGAAATCAGTATTGCAGGTAAAGAACGACTTTGAGCGGCCGCCGAGCGGCGAAAACCAGTGCCATGTAAACGTGATAAGGCCCTTTTGGTCCGCCCATTCCCACGCACGCTTCAGCGTGCCGTAATTGTCCGCCACTTCTTTCATGCACTCCTCGTCCGTATCGGAATAATTGATGTTCGGGGAGTACGACAACAGCTCAAAACCGAGCAGAGCGGGCTGTCTGCCCGTGATTTTTTCGATATGGTGCAGCTCCTCCTGCTCCATGCTCTGCGTATGCTGACCTGTTATTATTTTGCTGTATGTAATGTCCGACAGATATTTCATAACGTTTTTCACACACTGCTGCGCATTCGGATTTGACGGCACAAAAATTTTATCGCTCATATTCCTACCTCCGATGTGTTCTATCCCGATTATAGCACTCGGGGCTCACGCCGTCAAGCCGCAGACGTTATATTTCCCCGCCCGGACTGACAAACAAAAAATCAGCTTTTTATTTTCAAAAAAGTATTGACAAACCTTACCGTTTGTAGTATAATAGATACCGTTACAGCAGATGCGCCAATAGCTCAGCTGGATAGAGTACTTGGCTACGAACCAAGGGGTCGGGGGTTCGAATCCCTCTTGGCGTGCCAGAATAACCTCTCGTACATACCGTACGGGAGGTTATTTTGCTTTATGGAGAATAAGAAAAAGCCCCACCCGATGTGCATTCGGGAGGGGCGGTTATGTATAATCAGAAAAGCTCTCCGATACCGTCAATCACATCACCGATACCGTCGCCGATTTTTTCGCCCACTGATGTGGTGGTTGTAGTAGTTGGCGTTGTCTGTTCTTCCTTTTCATCATCACCACAGCCTGAAAGTGATAAAACGGCGGCTAATGCTAAAATTGTAAGTAATAATTTTTTCTTCATTTTAATTCTCCTTTCTCATAATATTCATGCATGAAGCAATCAAAGTAATAACGATAGGCAATAAGGCTATCCCTTTTGCACATTCCAATGCAATATCGCTCTTAGCGAAGTACATTATAGTAAACGCTACCATAAGAATAATAAAAACTATTCCTATTACTACATTTGAAACTACCAAGGATTTAACAATCGG
>JAZNLN010000124.1:0-13658 GCA_045579125.1 Ruminiclostridium sp. | reverse complement strand
CCTTTGAGATTGTAACGATTGTTCTTGAAACCATATTTACATATATACTTCCTTACAGGAGCAGAAAATATGTCGACATGAAAAAAACATCGGCAATATTTAAGTCCGCATCCGTCATAGCGGTTATCGTTACATTGGTTATTGTCTACGTCATTTCTGCCGGGTACAATCAGTCAATCGGCGTCATGTTCTGGCTGGCGGTTATCTATTTTGTTGCTATGGATATCTGCAAATGTGTTATATACGTTCTTGCTGCCCGAGAGGAAGAAAAAGCTAAATATTACGAAAATAGTTCAGGCTCGAAAATATCATCGCTTCTTAATAAGACTGAAACAGAATGGATATGCGCTTGCGGCAGTAAAAATTCCGCAACGCAGGATTACTGCAAAGACTGCGGTGAATACAGATAGAAGAAAAGCCGACCCTCGGTACACCCTTGGGTCGGCTTTCATTATATCAGAGGATTAGCATGTTTTCTGACGGAACCGACGCACTGAGGCGTGTCGGTCTTGCGCTCCGTTTTGTTCTGCACATTTACATTTTTCAGTTTATCTCTATTTTTGTTGTTCTGGGTTTGGGTTCAGCCTTTTTGGGGAGTTCAAGCGTGAGCACGCCGTCGGAATACGCAGCCTTTATTTCATCGGTGTTGATGTTGGAAATTCCGAAACTTCTGCTGTATGATTTGCTCATGCGCTCACGTCTGATGTATCTGCTGCTGTCCTTTGTATCGACGTTGTGCTTTGCTGTGATTGTGAGGTAATCGTCGTCGGCGTTTACGCTGATTTCATCTTTCGCAAAGCCGGGAAGCTCTGCCTCAAGGACGTATTTGTCGCCCTCGTCACGGATGTCCGTGCTGAACGTATTTGCCAGCAGGTTTGTGTTGTTGAAGAAGTCCTTTTCGAAATCGTGGAAAACGTTGAAAAGGTCGTAGCTCTTTTTTTCGTAAGGTGTAAGTCCGAACATTGTAAATCATCCTTTCTTTTGCGCCGCTGTGTGTGTATGTTTTTTGCGGCGGAGTGTTTTGTTCTACTTGCGTTTGTTTCGCAGCACCAATTCGGTGTTGCTTTTGCGTAGGTTCATTGGTACCACGTCCTTTCGTCTACAAGCATATAATATTCGACTTTTGTGTAAGGAATATTATAGTTTTGTGATAAACAGATGAAAATTAGCACTCTATGCATTAGAGTGCTAGCAAACTTTGCGAAAGAGTGCTAAAACAGCCTTTGCTTTTATTATTCTCTTTTTGTGGTCGGAATATAATGGTTATTATTTGGAAAAGAAATTAAAATCTGTGAAAAATATAAACTATGACAGTTGTTTTTTGACAAAAGATGTGATATAATATAAAATTAAGGAAGTATGCGTAATACTTATAAATACAGACATAAAGCAGGAAATAATATGAAAAAAATAATCATTACGGTTGCGGTAATTATTGTAGTGCTGATAGCGGGAATTTATCTGATAACGTCCCATGACAGCAAACCTGCCGAGGAGGAAAGCGCCACAAAGGTCGGCGTTATACTCAACGGAAGCATAAACGACAAAAGCTGGACGCAGTCGCACTACGAGGGCATTGAAGAAACCGCCAAAAAGCTTGACCTTGAAATTACATACAGCGAATGTGTTTCGGCGGATGACGCACTTTCGGTTATAAACGGCTTTGCGGACAGCGGGTGTGAGATAATCATAGCCAACTCCGCAATGTATACCGAGCAGGTAGCGCAGGCGGCAGAAATGCACCCCGAGATATTCTTTTTCCATGCCACAGGCGTGACCAGCCGAAAGAATTTATCGACGTATTTCGGACGAATGTATCAGATGCGGTATCTTACGGGCGTTGCGGCGGGACTTCAGACGGATACCAACGAAATCGGATATGCGGCGGCATTCCCCGTTTCCGAGGTGAACCGAGGCATAAACGCATTTACGCTCGGCGTCCGCAGTGTAAACCCCGAGGCAAAGGTATATGTGAGATGGATAAACTCGTGGAATGACGATGCGGCGGCGACAGATGCTGCGGAGGCGTTGATAAGTAGCCATAATATCGACATTCTCGCCATGCACACCGACTCTCTGGAGCCTTTGCGTATAGCCGAGGAGCACGGCATAATGTCAATCGGATACAACATTGACAACAGCGGAATGTATCCCGAAAGCTGCCTCACGGCAGCGGTATGGGACTGGGAGAAATTCTACACACCGCATATTCAGAAATGTATCCAGGGCAAATTCGAGGGCGCAAATTACTGGGAAAGCGCCGACACGGGAATTATTGGCACAGCTCCGCTGTCGCCGAAGGCGAAGGATGGAATTGCGGAGGCTGTGGAGCGGGAATATACAAAGCTGCGGGGCGGAACATATGACGTGTTCTACGGACCCGTTTATGACAACGAAGGAAATCTGCGTGTAGCAGAGGGAGAGAGCATGACGGATAATGCCATGCTTAATGAATTTAATTGGTACGCAGAGGGAGTAGTAATTGATGGATAAACACAGATTAAGACAAGGTATACTGATTCTATCGGCGGTTGCGGTGCTTGTTGCTGTGATAATAATAATCGCAATGTCGGATTATAAGGCGAAGGAGTCTTTTAAGGTAGGCCTGATAATAACAGGCAAAACAACAGACAGCGGCTGGAACGGCGCACATTATAACGGCGTTGTTGACGCATGCGGCAAGCTGGGTACGGTGCTTACTGTCAAGGAAAATGTGACAGAGGGCGACGGCAGCTGTGCGGATGCGATACACGAACTTGTCAAAGAGGGCGCAAAGATGATTATTCTGTCGAGCTATTCTTATCCCGCAGAGGCAAAGGATGTAATCGACAGCTATCCCGACATAGCCTTTTACGGAATATCATCCGAATACACGTCAGCAAATCTCACCTCGTATTTCGGAAGAATGTACCAGGCAAGATACCTTGCGGGAATTATTGCGGGAATGCAGACGAAAAGCGGCTCCGTCGGATATGTTGCGGCGATGTCCAACAGCGAGGTCAATCGTGGCATAAATGCGTTCGCACTCGGCGTCAGAAGCGTAAATCCTGCCGCAACGGTGTATGTAAGCTGGACAGGGTCATGGGATGACAGCGAAAAGGAAACTGCGGCGGCGAACAGGCTTATAGCCGACAAGGGCGCCGACGTTGTCACATATCATCAGAATCAGCATTACACCGCACAGGCGGCAGACAAAGCAGGCGTATATTCGATAGGCTACAATCAGACCGCAGAGGGCTTGTCCGACAAGTATCTTACTGCGGCGGTGTGGGACTGGGCGTCGCTGTACTATCAGATAATAAGAGAATATGTGCAGGGTCAGCCCAACTCGGTTGAGAGACATTGGTTCGGAATTGAAAGCGGAGCTGTCGGACTTTCGGAGCTGTCGCCGCTGGTCAGCGACGACGCAAAGCAGGCGGTCGAAGCGGCAAAAAGCAAGCTCGGCAGTATAGACGACGTTTTCTCGGGAATTATTTACGACAGCAACGGCGGGCTCCGCTGCGGCGAGGAGGAGTTCCTGAGCGACGAAACTCTGCTTTCGAATATGAACTGGTTTGTTGAAGGAGTGGAAATATATGAGTAAGAGAGAAAAAAACAGGCGGGCTCCGTATGCGGCGCTGCTTATTATCTTCGGTTTTGTGATTATCGGTGTTGTGTGTGCGTTTATGTGGTCGAAGCTTAACGACATCACACGCACGCAGGTCCGCAGTCATGTTTCGGGATACAGTCTTATGGCGGCGCAGATGGTTGACAACGCATTCAAGGGCGAGCTTGACCTGCTGGGAGAGACGGCGGCGCTGGTAGATATTGACAGCGGCACGATGAACGAGGCGTTTGGCGTACAGGAGGGCGTGCACAGGGGCGTTCTTCGTATTGACGGCACAGTCGCTTTCGGCGAGGAGTTGGATTATTCCGAATACGACGGATTTTTTCGTGCGGTGCACGGCAATCCCTCGGTAAGCACAAACGGAAAGACTGTTCTGTTCGCTGTTCCTGTTTATAATGGTGCGAATGTAAAATATGTGCTTTATAAGCTTTATGATACCAAAGTGCTTGAAAAGAAGATTGAGCTTGAATGCTACGGAGGGCAAGGAGAGTGCTTCCTGATAGACATGGACGGAAATGTCATTCTCGGCTCGCAGGGTGCGTCGGACACGTCAAAGTACGTCGGCGGCGAAAATGACGGAGTGGCGATAGAAATTCTGCGTTCGGAAATGAGCGTGAGCGTTTCTGCGGCGGCGTACAGTGAAAACGAGGCAAAAGTTCTGTTTGCGGCGGAAACGGATTTTTCGGGGCTTTACATAATGGGACACGTTCCGTCAGCCGCTCCCGCAGGCGATATTGCGCTGATAAACCCGCTGATACTGTGGGCGTTCGGTCTGCTGTGGGTGCTGGTTGTAATAATCATCATATATCTTCTCGGAGCGGAGCGCAAGGCGCAGAACAGCGAGGAATTCCGCCTCGCCAAAATTGCCGCAGAGGAAGCAAACCGCTCAAAGAGCGACTTCCTTGCGAATATGTCGCATGAAATCAGAACGCCGATGAACGCTATCGTCGGCATGTGCGAGCTTATTCTCCGTGACCAGGATATAAGCGAAAGCGTGCGTGAAAGCTGTTTTAATATTCAGAGCTCGGGCAGAAGCCTGCTTTCGATTATAAACGATATACTTGACTTTTCGAAGATTGAGTCGGGCAAGCTTGAGATAATCGAGTCCGAGTTCAACATTGCGTCCATGCTTAACGACGTGATAAATATGACCATGACCCGAAAGGGCGACAAAAAAATCGAGATTATGGTACACGCCGACCCCAACATTCCGTGCGGGCTTATCGGCGACGAAATCCGCATACGTCAGATTGTGATTAACCTTATGACTAATGCGGTAAAGTTTACAAATTCGGGTGCGGTTACGCTGAATGTCACCTGCTCGGAGCAGGACTACGGAATAAATCTGAAAATCTCCGTTGAGGACTCGGGCATAGGCATAACCGAAGAAAACCTTGAAAAGCTTTTCGAAAGCTTCCAGCAGGTTGATACCCGCAAAAACCGCTCCATCGAGGGTACGGGTCTCGGCCTTGCAATTTCCAAGCGTCTTGTTACGAGAATGGGCGGCTTTATAAACGTTTCGAGCGTCTACGGACAGGGCTCTGTTTTCAGCTTTGTTATACCCATGAGGGTCAGCGACCCACGTCCGTTTATCAGCGTCAACGAGCCCGAAAAGCTTGATGCGGCGGTATTTATTGATTTCAAGAAATTCGAGGAGCCGTCAGTTGAGCAGCAGTACATCGTGCTCATGCACGAAATCAGCCGTCAGCTGAAGGTAAAAATGATACACACCGATATTATCGGTAAACTGAAGGAAATAGTTGACGGCGGCAATATAACTCATTGCTTTATAGGCAAGGAGGAGTATCTTGCGAATAAGGATTATTTCATTGAGCTTGCGTCAAAAACGAGCGTAGTTCTTATTCAGGACATCATCGACGCAGTCCAGCTGCCTCCGACGATAAAGTGCATTTACAAGCCGTTCTACACAATGTCTGCGGCGGCGGCTCTCAACAACGAGAGCGTGATAGTAAATCTCAACGAGCGCAGGGGCTCATCTATTTCGTTCTCCGCTCCGAGAGCACGAGTGCTTATCGTTGACGACACCGACATAAATCTGCGTGTAGCAGTCGGACTCATGCAGCCGTATCATATGCAGCTCATGACCGTAGACAGCGGCAAGGCGGCTATTTCCGTCCTCCGCTCCAAGGATATAGACCTTGTGTTCATGGACCATATGATGCCCGAAATGGACGGCGTAGAGGCTACTAATATCATAAGACAGATGGACGGCGATTACTATAAGAATCTGCCGATTATCGCCCTCACGGCAAACGCAGTAAACGGCGTTCGGGAAATGTTCATCGAGTCGGGTCTGAACGACTTTATAGCAAAGCCGATAGAGCTTACGGCGCTTGACAGAATACTGAAAAAATGGCTGCCTGCCGATAAGATAATGCCGCCTATTACTGCGTCCTACGGAAAGAACGACCGCAGAGGCGCCGCCGTCGTAAAGACGCCTGACGACGGAGAACATATTTCCGTTTCCAAGGGTCTCGGTTACACGGGCGGAAGCGAGGACGCATATTATGAGATACTTGAAATGTACGTCCGCAAGGGCGACGAAAAGAGCGGTCAGATAAGCGCTTATGCGGCGGAAGAAAGCTGGAAGAACTACATAACCGAGGTGCACGCTCTCAAGAGCACGTCTCTCAATATCGGCGCAGTTAAAATGTCAGAGTTTGCGAAACGCCTTGAGCTTGCGGGCAAATCGGGCGATTATGACGTTATCCGAAAGGAAAACGACGGTCTGCTCCGCCTTTACGGCGAGGTAATCGAGGAGGGTAAGGCGCTGCTTGCCGAAAGGGGCATATCCCTTGAAAAGACCGAGATTGATGAAAGCGCACTTAATACCGAACCCATAACGCAGGAAAAGCTTATGGAATACATTGAGCAGATTAAGGACAGCTGCGATAACTTTGACGGAGACGAAACCGTACGTCTGGCGGAGGAACTGTCGGCGTATTCCTACAATTCGAGAGCACTTAAAATATGGCTCGACAAGGTTTCGGAATGTGCGGCGGATTTTGAATACGACAGTGCGGTTGAGGCGCTGGAAAAAATGTGCGGCGAGCTGGGAATAGGAAAGGAGCGTGTCTGATATGGCGGGAAACAGAATATGTATAACCACTGACTGCGTCTGCGATTTGCCTGACGACATGCTCAAAAAGAATGAAGTTGAGCTTGTTTATTTCTACATAACGACAGACAGCGGACGATTCAAGGACGTTGCGGAAATAACCGCACAGAATGTCTTTGAATATCTTGCGGTCACAGGCGGCAAAACCACGACTGAAGCGCCGCCCAAGGACGAGTTTTTGAGTTTTTTCAACAGAAAGCTCAAGGAATACGACGAGATAATCCATATAGCCATAAGCTCGGGTGTCAGCAAGTCGTACGAAAACGCCATGCAGGCGGTAGAAGAAATGGGCGACATGGGAAAACAAGTTCACGTTGTAGACTCATGGCATCTTTCAACGGGTATCGGGCATCTCGTTCTGCGTGCAGCAGAAATGGCACGCAGCGGAGCTGACAGCAAGCAGATAATCGATGAGATGACAGAAATGCGCAACAGAGTGTCTTCGTCGTTTATGGCGGACAATGCGGATTATCTTTACAGAAATGCAAAGGTAACAAAAACTGTCCAGCGTATATGCAGTCTTTTCAAAATTCATCCCGTGCTCGGAATGAAGGAAGGTCAGCTGAAGCTCAAATCGTTCCATATAGGCAATTACGAAAAGAGTGCGGTGCGGTATATCCGCTCCGAGCTGAAAAATTACAGCAAAATCAAGAACAAGCTCCTCTTTATCACGCATGCGGGCTGCAGGGCGAGCGATATGAAGCTTGCAAGACTGCAGGTAAATCATATAATGAAGTTTGACGAGGTTATAGTGACAAAAGCGTCCGCAACTATTTCGGGCAACAGCGGCCCACGCACCTTCGGACTCCTTTATATCAAAGAGGAATAAGTCCGATGTACGCAGAAAGGATATAATTTATGAAGCAAATACTGATTGTCGATGATAACAAGGCAAATCTTACAGCGGCAAAGACAGCGCTTTCCGATGTGTATAAAACAACCGCAGTGGTATCGGGATCACAAGCGCTGAAATTTCTCGAAAACAACACTCCCGACATGATTCTGCTTGATATCAACATGCCCGAAATGGACGGTTTTGAGGTTATGTCGAGAATACAGGGGATGCACGAGTGCGCAAGTATTCCGATAATATTTCTTACCGCCGACAACGAGGCGGAAACGGAGCAGAAGTGTCTTGACGCAGGTGCGGTTGATTTTATCGCAAAACCGTTTGTGCCCGCAGTTATGCGTTCGAGAATAGGAAGAATACTTGAGCTTGAGGACCTCAGAAAAAGTCTTGCCAACCGCCTTGACGAGAAAATCAAAGAGGTTTCGGACATCAAGAGCAAGTCGTTTCAGGACGCTCTCACAGGCCTCTGGAACCGTGCGTATACAGAGGAAAAGGTAGGCGAAATGCTTGCCAAGGGCGTCAAGGGCGCTTTGTTCATGATGGACATGGACAACTTCAAGGCTATTAACGACAACTACGGACATATTGCAGGCGACGGAACGCTGAAAGCCTTTGCCGACACGCTCCGTAAGTATGCGGGCGAGGACGATGTAATATGCCGTATAGGCGGCGACGAGTTCATGACCTTTGTGGCGGGACCTACGTCGAAATCTGCCCTCGGAAATCACGCAACCGACATCATAACCGATATGTGCTGTTTCCTTGAAAACAGCAAGTTTGAAACCAATTCCTCAGTGTCGGTCGGTATAGCGCAGTTCCCCGAGGACGGAAATGATTTCAAGGCTCTGTATAATGCCGCAGACAAGGCGCTTTATTATGTAAAGCAGAACGGCAAGAACTCGTATCATTTTTACAGCGACCAGAGTGCCGCCGAAAACCGCCGTGCAAGCAACAGCGTCGACCTTAACTATCTGCGTGATATGATGCGCCGTACCGACCCCGGAAACGGTGCGTACATGCTTGATTTTGACAACTTCCATTATGTATACAACTTTATCCGCAGAATTGTCGAAAGACATAACGAGGATGTGAACACGATTCTTTTTACGCTGCGGAATGAAAATGCGGACCCCAACGAAATTGAGCAGGCGGTTGAGCTGCTTGACCGTGCGATTTTCACATCGCTCCGCAGGGCCGATGTTTCGGCGAGATATTCAAGCCGACAGGTTATCGTAATGCTTTACGATTCAAAGCAGAACGGTGGCCAGCTCTGTGCCGAGCGTATTTTGTCGTGTTACAGGAAGCTGTATACGGGCGACCTTATTTTCGATTACGACGTGGTGCAGATGGAAAGCAGCGGGCTTATGAAGAATGGCAGAAGAACCGCCGAGAGCGAGGTTGTAAAGCTCTGATTCGGTTTGCCGCAGATTGAGGTGCAGTGTGGATTATATTATCAGAAAACTCCGTGAGGACGAATACGGATTGCTTGACGATTTTATCTACGAGGCGATATTTATTCCCGAGGGCGTCACGCCGCCTCCGAAGTCAATTATAAATCAGCCTGATTTGCAGGTGTATATAAAGGATTTCGGAAAGGAAAAGGACGATATATGCTTTGCTGCGGAGTGCGACGGCAGGGTTGTCGGCGCTGTGTGGGTGCGGGATATGCAGGATTACGGACATATCGCCGACGGTGTTCCGTCCTTTGCGATTTCGCTGTATAAGGAGTATCGGAATTTCGGAATCGGTACAGCGCTTATGACCGAAATGCTGTCCGAGCTTAAACGCAGGGGTTACGAAAAAACCTCTCTCGCCGTCCAGAAGGCAAACTACGCCGTCAGAATGTATAAAAAAGTCGGCTTTAAGATTTGCGGCGAAAACGACGAAGAGTATATAATGGTCTGCGATTTGCGGAAAAACTGACAGTACATATCAAACAAAAAGCCTCTCACCGTATGCGATACGGCGAGGGGCTTCTGAATATATCGGATTATGCTATGCGTTATTCGGCGGCAGACAGAAATGCCTCCCTGTTTTTTTCAGGGAGGCATATTTCGTTTATATAACCTTAATCAGCTGTTACATTTCAACCGTAAGACCCTGTGCACTTTCTACTGTGAATGTGCCTGTGCCTTCGCTTGTAACCTTGATTGTGTCGCCGCAGCGTGTAGCCTTTACGGTGAGCTTCAGTACAGCCTCGCTGTCGTAAATTCTGCATTCAGCTGTCTTGCCGTCCTCAAGTCCGTAAACAACAAGCTTTGTATTCTGCGTGTAGTCGTATGTGAAATTGCGCTTGAAATCGCCGTATGCGATAATCGAGTTGGGCTTTGCGTAGAGAGGCATTCCGAAGTAGTCATACTTCTTCTCGTACCACTTTCCGCCCTCAAGCGTTTCGCCTGTCTGAATGTCTGTCCATACGCCGGTATTGGGGAGGTAGAACTGAACAACGCCCTCGTCATTGAATACGGGAGCAACCAGCAGGTTGTCGCCGAGCATGTACTGTCTGTCGAGGCTGTGAGTAGCGGGGTCGGCAGAATATTCCATAACCATAGCTCTCATCATCGGGATACCACGCTCGTGAGCCTTTACTGCGTTTGCGAAGAGGTAAGGCATGAGCTTGCCCTTGAGCTTTGTGAAGTGGCGAACAACGTCGCAGCTTTCCTCGTCGAAGTTCCAGGGAACTCTGTAAGAGGAGTTACCGTGGAGTCTGGAGTGCGAGGACATGAGTCCGAACGCAGACCAGCGCTTGTAAAGGTCGGGAGTACCTGTTGCTTCAAAGCCGCTGATGTCGTGGCTGAAGAAGCCGAAGCCCGAAAGACAGAGGGAAAGTCCGCCTCTGATTGTTTCCCACATGCTCTCGTAGCTGGAGAAGCAGTCGCCGCCCCAGTGTACGGGGAACTGCTGACCGCCGACTGTCGCAGAACGTGCGAACAGGCATGCCTTGTTCTCTCCGTAGTATTCCTTGAGCACGTTGAATACAACCTTGTTGTAGAGGTATGTATAGTAGTTGTGCATTTTGTAGGGGTCGGAGCCGTCGAAGTACATAACGTCGGTAGGTATTCTCTCGCCGAAGTCTGTCTTGAATGCGTCAACACCCATTTCGCAGAGTGCACGGAGCTTAGAAGCGTACCATTCGCACGCCGCAGGATTTGTAAAGTCAACGATAGCCATTCCGGGCTGCCACATATCGCACTGGAACACGGAGCCGTCCTTGTTCTTTATGAAATATCCGCCCTCAACGCCCTCGTCGAACATGGTTGAGCGCTGTGCGATATAGGGGTTAATCCATACGCAGATTTCAACGTTCTTTTTCTTGAGACGTTCAAGCATAGCCTTGGGGTCGGGGAACATTCTCTTGTCCCATGTCATGTCGCACCAGTTGAATTCCTTCATCCAGAAGCAGTCGAAGTGGAACACTTCCAGGGGAATGTCACGGCGTTCCATTTCGTCGATGAAGTACGAAACTGTTTCCTCGTCGTAGTTTGTTGTGAACGAGGTTGTGAGCCAGAGACCGAATGTGTATGCGGGAGGGAGAGCGGGCTTGCCTGTGAGGGTTGTGTAGCTTTCGATAACGTCGGCGATTGTGTTTCCGCCGAAGATGTAGTATTCGAGGTGTTCGCCCTGAACTACGAACGCAACCTTGGATACGGTTTCGCTTGCTACCTCAAAGTTTACCTTTTCGGGGTGATTTACGAATACGCCGTAGTTGCGGGAGGATACATAGAACGGAATGGACTTGTATGTCTGCTCGCAGCATGTGCCGCCGTCGTTGTTCCATACCTCAACGGACTGACCGTTCTTTACGAATGTGGAGAACTTTTCGCCGAAGCCGTAAATGCTTTCTCCTACGGAGATATTGAGCATTTCACGCATGAAAGCATGGCAGTCTGTTTCGCTGTCTGCGTAGAAATTCTGACCTTTCTTTGCGGCGATTCTTGTGTCTGTTACCCAGTCCTCTTCTTCGATGTAGCTTGTTGTTCTCCAGCCGTTCTTGGTCAGGAGCTTATCTTCGTAGTAGAATTCTGCGCTCCAGCCGCTGCCTGCGGGGGAGAGGACAACTCTTGTCTTGTCGGAGATGAGCTCGTAGCGGCCGTCTGTTTCCTTGATGACGGGCTTGTAGGCGAGGTCCTCATTAAGCCCAAAAGCGGGGCCTTTTTTAAGAGCGCCCTTGTAGTGGTCAACGGAAACCTTGATAGAGTTGGGCATTGTCGAAGTAAAAGTAATTTCGAGCGCAGGACCGCCGAGGGTCATGCCACGGTTGCCGATGAACTGATTTGTAACGAAAGCAGTGATTGAGTTTTCGGTTGCGGTTACTTCGTAATTCTGTGTTGCGTAGTTTACCTTGTAGCCGGGCTTGTTAAGCCAGAAACCGTCTAAAAATTTCATAATTCTTCATTCCTTTCTTGCTGAATATCCGTCCGCAGTCAGTCTGCGGAAGCGGAAACGAGGTGCGTCGGGGCGATTACGGAAACAGTCGCAAAGCAAACCGTGCGGATTGTTTTTATTACTGTATGTAATCGTTTGCAACGCTATGATTATATCTTATCACATTTGAAATGAAAAAGCAAGGGGTTTTCCAAAAATATTTTATGACTGCACGTCATAGCAAAAAAATGCGACTTTTTGGGGCGAAATAAAACTGCTGTATGTATAAATGCACAAAATAGCTTTGCTATAACAGCAGGAAGTTTGTTGACAATTATCTATAAACAATTACTTGATAATTATTGACATTTGGAGAAAAAAGTGGTATATTTAATCTGTGAAAAAATATTAGCATAAAAGCCATGTAACCTATATAACAGGAGGAAATATGTCAAAAACAATAAGGAAAACAATAACATTTGTAACTGCGTTCGCAGTAATGTTTGTGACGGCGCTTTTTGCGCTGTCTTTGAATGCGTCGGCAGATTATGGTACCGGTGAATTATATGTAATCGGCGGCACTGTGGGTGAGGACTTTACCTTTAACCAAAATGTACTTACTGTCGCAACCGGCACTCCGCTTACTATTGGCAACTATGGAGGTAATGTGACAACCACCCACAGAATCGAGGTCGCAAGCGGCGTTTCCGCAAACATTACCCTCGCAGGGGTAAACATTGATGTTTCGGGAACAGAAAATGCGGCGGCGTTTAAGATTGCCGACAACAGCACAGGCACCGTTACTATCACTCTTGAAGGAACAAATACATTGAAAAGCGGTACGTATTGTGCAGGCTTACAGAAGAACGGCACCAATGGCTCGCTCATAATTAAGGGTAACGGTACGCTTAATGCTTCGAGCAAGCAGTACGCCGCAGGCATCGGCGGCGGCAATGGTAAATCGAGCTCAAATATTACAATAGAAAACGGCACGATAAACGCAAACGGCGGCGGTAGCGGCGCAGGCATCGGCGGCGGCAGTGGCGGCTCGGGCTCATATATCACCATAAACGGCGGTAATGTAACCGCAACAGGCGGTCCCAGCGGTCCGGGTGCAGGTATCGGCGGCGGCAGTGGCGGCTCGGGCTCAAATATTAAAATAACAGGCGGCACTGTTATCGCAACAGGCACTGCTGACCCCCACGCTGCGGCAGGTATCGGCGGCGCAGATGGCGGTGCGGGCACAGACATCACAATAACAGGCGGCACTGTTACCGCAATAGGCGGCAAAAACGGCGCAGGTATCGGCGGCGCATATGGCGGTGCTGCCAATAATATAAAAATAGAAGGCGGAAATGTTACCGCAACAGGCGGCATACGTGCTGCAGGAATTGGCAGTAGCAGTAACGGTGCAGGCGCTCACGCAAAAGCTACGAATATTACTATAAGCGGCGCCACAGTAAATGCAACAGGCGGCGCAATGGCGGCAGGCATTGGCGGAGGTTATTCTGGCTCTGCCGAAGGTATTACAATAGAAAACAGTACAGTAACCGCATTGGGCGGCATCAACGGCGGCGCAGGTATCGGTGGCGGCATCAGCGCATCCAGCGAAGGAATTACTATTAAAGGGAGTACCGTCTATGCAACCGCAGGCACTTCAGACACCAACGCTATCGGCGGAGGCAAAGGCCATGCTG
>JAZNLN010000123.1:0-6967 GCA_045579125.1 Ruminiclostridium sp. | reverse complement strand
AGCCACTCTCCTTCTTCGTCAAATATACCGAACGAATATGTAGTTCCCGAAATAGCTTCATCCGCTTTAACGGCATATATGCGGTCATAATCCCCAACGTTTACAGGGTCGGTAATTACGCCCGTCCTAGCGTTCGTTGGTCTGATACTGTCTTTTTTTGCTGATGCAATTGTTTCTCCTGTTTCAAAATTTAAAAGACGCGCATACATATCGCCGAGTACAGCTATATTTCCACAGACAGCCTTTAAATCCAACAAGCTATTTTCGCCGCATTCATACAGCTTATTTTCGGCAATATTGTATATATAGCCTTCCTGATGATTGTTTGCCTCAAAAGCCATAAACCCATTATCAAAGAAAATACAATTATCTATCAAAGGGATTTCCTCAGAAGCCTCTTCTGTTGTTTCATCCGTCTTTTCTGAATCGCTCGGCAAAGCATTAGTTGTTCCAAGCCACGTTCCTGTCGTTGTAAACTCTGTCTTTTGGGTATCATTTTCCTTTGAGTTTACCGTAGTTGTCGTCGCAGACTCGCTCTTATCAGCTTCATTTGCTGTTTTTTCCTCTCCACAGGCCGTGAGGCTCAATATCAGCGACACTGCAAGCATTGCGCTAAAAATACGTTTAACCATGCTCTTTCTCCTTTTGCCATATAAAATAAAAAAGTGCGCAGCCGAAGCCACGCACCGAAAAATGCATAACTCCGATTGCTGCGACGCAATTGATTTTCACATATTCAAGCATACGAAAATAGAGCATGCACTTTTACCATATAAACAGTAAAAATGTACACCTGAAAATGCAAAAATATTCAATTACGTCGCATCTTGAATTATAGCACATAAGAAAAGAAAATGCAAGTGATTTTAAAAAATAACGCTCCCGAGTATGACAACCGGGAGCGTCTGCTGTTATTATTCTACTTCTTCAAGTCCGTGCTTTACACGCTGACTTTCCTCGGCACGCTTTGCGTTGTTGAAACGGTCAGTCGTACCTACGAGATATCCTGTAATTCTGCGGATACGCTCAAACTTGACATTGCCCTCGTGCTCCTTGCGGCCGCACTTGGGGCATGCATCGCCGATAATGCCCGTGTAAGCGCATATCGGATCACGGTCAACAGGATGGTTTATAGAGCCATAGCCTATGCCCGATTCCTTCATACAACGGATAATGCGTTCAAATGCGTCAAGATTCTGGAGCGGATCTCCGTCAAGCTCAACATAGCTGATGTGACCTGCATTTGTGAGCGCATGATAAGGCGCCTCAAGCTTAATTTTCTTGAATGCGGAAATCTGATAGTGAACGGGGATATGGAAAGAGTTTGTATAGTAATCTCTGTCGGTTACTCCCTTGATTTCGCCAAAAATTTTCTTGTCGATACGCACAAATCGTCCCGAAAGACCTTCTGCGGGAGTAGCAAGCAAAGAGAAGTTAAGGCCTGTCTTTTCGGATTCTTCGTCAAGTCTTGCTCTCATTCTGCCGATTATCTTCAGACCGAGCTTCTGTGCTTC
This sequence comes from Ruminiclostridium sp., assembly GCA_045579125.1. Taxonomy (GTDB): domain Bacteria; phylum Bacillota; class Clostridia; order Oscillospirales; family Ruminococcaceae; genus Ruminiclostridium_E. Next base: position 5,453 of record JAZNLN010000123.1, on the reverse strand, counting down.
TTCGCTTTCGCCGTGGTGGGAGCCCGTGAGGGTCTTGAGACACTCAGCAAGTCCGATAAAGCCCATAGAAAGAGTACCGTGCTTGAGGATTTCTCCTACGCAGTCGTTCTGGTCGAGCTTGTCGGAATCAATCCAGATACCCTGTCCCATAAGGAACGGATAGTTGCGTACTCTCTTCTGCGCCTGGATTCTGAAACGGTGCATGAGCTGGTCAATAACAAGATTCATGACATCCTCAAGGCTTTCAAAGAACTTTACAACATCGCCGCCCGCCTTGATGCCAAGACGAGGCAGGTTTACGGATGTAAAGCTGAGGTTGCCTCTGCCTGTTACGATTTCTCTTGACTTATCGTAATTATTTCCGATAACACGAGTACGACAGCCCATGTATGCAATTTCCGTATTGTAATCGCCGGGCTTGTAGTACGGCAGATTGAACGGAGCGTCAATGAACGAAAAGTTCGGGAAAAGACGCTTTGCCGAAACTCTGCACGCAAGCTTGAAAAGATAATAGTTGGGGTCGGATTCGTTGTAGTTTATGCCCTCTTTAACTTTGAAAATATGAATCGGGAAAATAGGAGTTTCGCCGTTTCCGAGGCCTCTTTCGGTAGCAAGAAGAATGTTCTCTATTACCATCTGACCCTCGGGCGATGTATCTGTACCATAGTTAATGGAGGAAAAAGGAATCTGTGCACCTGCACGGCTGTTCATAGTATTGAGATTATGAACAAGCGCCTCCATAGCCTGATATGTAGCACGATTTGTCTCTATCTTTGTCATTTTAACAGCAAACTGCTGGATTTTTTCAGTGATTTCAGCTGAGCCTGTAAGCTCGTCAAGATAGGGCTTTTCTGCCTCGCAGAAACCGTTATCATTCGCAAGAATCGGGCATATTCCCTTATCGTCACGAATCTTGGACATGTAGTCCTCTACCTTTTCGTCAAGCGCCTCAAGCTCGCTGTTGTTGGTTTCGAGAGAGATACTTCTGATGATGTTCTTTGTGTAAAGCTGACAGTAGCTCTTCTTTACGCCCTCTGCCATTGCGTAGTCAAAGTTGGGAATAGACTGTCCGCCGTGCTGGTCGTTCTGGTTAGACTGGATAGCAATACAAGCAAGCGCAGAATAGCTCGCAATATTGTTCGGCTCACGCAGATAGCCGTGTCCTGTGGAAAAGCCATTATTAAAGAGCTTGATAAGGTCTATCTGACAGCATGTTGTTGTCAGGGTAAGGAAATCAAGGTCGTGAATATGAATATCACCCTCGGCATGAGCCTTGGAATGCTCGGGAGCAAGAACGTACATCTCGTTGAACTGCTTTGCGCCCTCCGAGCCGTATTTCAGCATGGTACCCATAGCGGTATCGCCGTCAATATTCGCATTTTCACGCTTAATATCGCAATCCCGTGCGGATTTGAACGTAAGGTCCTCGTATATCTTCATAAGACCTGTGTTCATTTCACGGATTCTCGTGCGGTCTGCTCTGTAAAGAATGTATGCCTTTGCGGTTTTTGCATGACCTTTTTCAACGAGCACCTTTTCTACTTCGTCCTGTACCTCCTCAACCGTGGGATACCTGTCCTCGCCTTTGATACGCTTGTCAAGATTAACGCAAACCTCTTCGGCAAGCTCAAGCGCAGAATCATAATCTCTGCCGCCTACTGCCTGCGCCGCTTTATATATAGCGTCAGCTATTTTGCCGACGTTAAATGCAACCAATCTTCCGTCTCGTTTCTGAATTTTCGTTATCATTTATACTCTCCTTTGCAGAATTTGAATATACGCACACAATATCTTGTGTATATACATCGAACATTATCTATTATATTGTTTTATTGCATAAATGTCAATATGAACAAAGGGGGTATTATTCACAAAGAATTGATAATTTTTTTGTTATAATTACCAATAAGACTTTTTTTATAAAGAAATTGCAAAAAAATGACAAAAACTCTTGAAAATAAATTTTAAATGCTGTATAATGAGTAGAGGTATTTATGTAATAAAGGTGGTGACGTATGAAAAAGGACGAAGTAAAAAGAGTGCTTATTGCAGGTGATAACGCCGCAATTATCAGAAATATATCGGGTCAGCTTGAGGGCTTTTTTGAAATTTCAACCTCTACCTTTGTAAGAGACGAACTTTTCAAGGAAATGGGCGCATTCAAGCCGCATATCGTCCTTGCCGTTCTCGAAGGAGAGCAAAGAAAGGAATTATATGCGTTTACGTCAATGAAGATGTATCCGAAATACGAGCACATTCCTCTCGTAGTCATGGGCGACCAGGATGACTGTTCACATTTCAGCAAAGAAGTAACAGCTGACGTTGCCGATTTCCTTATTACGCCTATCGACATAAATCAGTTAAAGAAAACACTTGACGAGATTTTGACCCTTACATACGGAAATGACGAGGATGAGGATAATCCCGAGGGCGGAGAAAAGAAAAGATATAAAATAAAAAGCGCTGACGGTATAAGAAACGTTCTTGTCGTTGACGATGATATAATGATGTTTAAGCTGATAAGAAAGTATCTCGGTGACGAGAAATACCGTGTCGCAGTTCTTCCCAACGGAAAACTCGTTATGAGCTTTCTCGAAAAAAGACCGACTGATCTCGTGCTGCTGGACTATATGATGCCCGACCTTGACGGCCCGGCAGTGCTTAAAATGATAAGAGAAAGCGAAGAATTCAAGGATATTCCCGTAATTTTCCTTACAAGCGTTGCCGAAGAAAAGGAAGTATGGCGCTGTCTGGAGCTTAACCCGCAGGGATATATTCTGAAACCCGTACGCCGTGAAGATTTGTTAAAGAGAATTGACGACGTGCTTGATGACGAATAACGCTAAATGTTTATTCATTCGTTTGAGTGAATAAACATTTTTATATTATGCACAAAGAGGTTTTTTATGAACGAACTGAAATGCAGGGCGGCAGGAAAATGCAACGCCTGTCAGCTTTCAAATATGAACTACGAGCAGCAGCTCGAATGGAAACACAAGGAAATTCGCAAGCTGCTTGACAAATACACGGAAATAAGCCCTATAATCGGCATGCACTACCCTTACAATTACCGCAACAAGGCGCAGTACGTTCTGCACACGGACAGATATAAAAATATCATTTCAGGCATTTATCAGTCCTCGACAGGCGGAGCGGTTTCGGTAGACAAATGCCTGCTGAACGATAAGCGTGCAGACGGAATAATCCGTGAAATCCGCATGCTCATGAAATCATTCAAGCTGCTCCCCTACTCCGAACGAAGCGGCGACGGACTTTTTAAACATGTCCTTATAAGAAACAATGCCAAAAAAGACGAGTTTCTTGTCCTTCTTGTCGGCGGAACTCCTATTTTCCCGAAAAAGAAAGGATTTTCCGCCGCACTTGCGGAGAAATGTCCGGACATAAAAACAATAGTGTTCAGCGTCAACGACGACAATGAAAAAATGCTTACAGGCAGTCGGTTTCAGACGCTTTACGGCGACGGATATATCACAGACACGCTGTGCGGACTGAAATTCCGCATTTCCCCATCCTCGTTCTATCAGGTAAATCATCTCCAGACGGAAAAGCTTTACAACAAGGCGATAGAGCTTGCACAGCTCAAAAAAACGGATACAATCCTTGACGCATACTGCGGAATAGGTACAATAGGACTTATATGCTCAAAACACGTTTCATCTGTTTACGGAGTAGAAATAAACCCGCAGGCAATAAAGGACGCAATCGCCAACAGCAAGCTGAACAACATAAAGAATACACGCTTTATATGCGGCGACGCAGGAAATGTCATGACCGATTTTGCTGCTGAAGGCAAGCGGTTTGACGTAGTTTTCATGGACCCTGCCCGTGCGGGCAGTGACAAGGCATTCCTTTCGTCGCTCGTTAAAACAAAACCGAAAAAAATTGTTTATATCTCTTGCAACCCGAAAACGCTCGCAAGAGATGTCGAATATCTCTCACGCTCTTACAATGTTGAAACAGTACAGCCCGTGGATATGTTCCCGCATACAAACCATATTGAAACAATAGTCCTGTTGTCCAAACAAAAGGAAAAATGACGTTTTCAAAACAAAAAATACAATACAAAAATTATAACCTCGCAGACCGAAGCTGCGAGGTTATATGTTCTTATAGACGGATAATATCAAATAGTTATTTACCTTTGCGCCGTATGTATTCTTCAATCAGCAACGGCTGAATGAGCGGATATGTCCATTCGGTCGGGAAAGAATCGAATAAATCAACTCTTTCCATCTCACTGTGTAATTCATCTTCAAACGTTTGTATTTCTGCATAAAACAACATACCGTAAGTTTCCTCACCCGTTTGGTTGACCTTGTTCTTCCCTGCGACGGAATAAACGCAAACAGGAATAATATCAAACTGCAAGGCGCCTGTTTCTTCATATAGCTCCCGCTTTGCTGTTTCTGATATATCCTCGTTCGGCTCTCTGTGTCCTCCGGGGATTTCGTAGGTGCTTCTTTCCTTATGTTTGCAAAATACCCATTTTCCGTTGTGTTTAGAAATGATAACAGCAAATTTCAACAGCTTATCATCAACAGTTTCGTAAAAATTTACTTTCAAAATATTTCTCCTGTAAATTTATTATTAAACCAATTCATTACTGACATTAACACTTATTATAACATGCGGTTACAGAAAAATCAAGCAACGCAGATTATTAAAAATTTAAGGATTATTTAATAATTGGCATGATATAATGAACTCACAACAAGGAAAGGAGAACTGAAATGTATCTCAATATACTGAAAAAAGACCTGAAACGAAAAAAAGCAATGAATGTAATATTACTGGTGTTTATCATTCTTGCAACCATGTTCGTTTCCTCAAGCGCAAACAATATTTTAAGCGTTACATCTGCGCTTGATAACTACTTTGAAATGGCGGATGCGCCTGATTATCTTGTAACCACCATGAATAAAAACCTCGCTGTTGATATTTATGAAGAGGTAAATTCAGCGGAAGCAGTTGAACGCTATGAGATAGAAAATATGATTTTTTTATCGCCTGAAAATCTTGTTTTTGAAAATGAAGAAATAAATATTCCGGGCGGTACAAATTTAGTTCACAGCGATATTTCACTCAACTACTTCCTTTCCAACGGCAGTATTCTTGAAACAGTAAAGCAGGGCGAGCTTTATATGACGGAAAGCAAGGCTGAAGCTTTCGGTGTGGAAATCGGCGATAAGCTTACCATTGAATTAAACGGAGCAAGCTGTGAGGTTATTCTTAAAGATAAAATAAAGGATGCACTTTTCGGCTCGAATCAGCTGTCAATAACACGATATATTATAAGCGAAGAGGATTATGACGCCCTTACATCTCCCAAAGACACAGAATCATTTTATGGCGGAAGTCTTGTTTATATATATTCTTCTGCTGTTGATACAGCTGTTACGGAGTTAAAGCTGCTTTTAGATAACAGCATTCTT
>JAZNLN010000122.1:0-11001 GCA_045579125.1 Ruminiclostridium sp. | reverse complement strand
ATGCTTGAACGCTTCAGAGCAGGACTTCGTGAGAGCGTGAAGCTTACAATCTGCCCTGATACAGAAAAGTGGGCGGTTGAGTATGTTACAAGACCTTCCGATTACAGCATCACACCTGACAGTATGTTTTATGAAGATAATGCCGAAATCGCCCTGTATGAACGTGATTTTATCAAAACAATACAGCGAGCTGACGGCGGCTTTGATGTTCCTTGGAAATGGTGGACAGATTATACAGAGTTTCATGTAAGTGAACATCGCTGGCAGTCTATTCTGACTATCAAGTATATGCTTTGTTTAAAAGCGTATGAAAAATAAGACTACATTGAGTTGAATCAATACCAACTAATACATTATTGAATTTTTCTTTTGGGAATAGAGTAAAAGGCAACCGCCCGATTGTCATTCGTTCTGACAGTCGGGCGACATATCTTTATATAAATTATGACAATGCTGAAAACAACTAATGTGCGCCGTTGTGTTACGCACCTATTTTGAGAAACAGAAATGAAAACAACATAGAAGTGAATTAAGGAGTCCGAATATCAAACCGTGTAAATGACTTGCTGCTATGTTGCTTTTTATTCAAATGCTATCCTTTAAGAGACAATAATTTTCCTTCTAACTTTTTAATATATAAATCTATTACCACTTTTGTTGTGCAATTGGTTTTTTCGTCAGAATATTTTTTCTTAAGAATATCAATAATACTTTCTAAATTAGCTGCGTCCGTTTGAAAAAAATCACGTATATTGCTAAAATCATAAATAGAACATATTGCTTGTAAGAATCTACGAATTTCTAAATTATTTGCCTCCGATAAGGATTGACTTATTACGTTTATATCGAATGAGGATAAAAAGCTATGCGATGAAATGAACTCATCTCGTTTCTCACGGCAATATTGATAAAAATCTTCTGCCCAATTTTCAGATGTAAATAAAAGTTTTACATCGTTGGCGGCATCAATGTTCTCTCTTTCTTTAGTAGCAATTATTAAGGAAGATACATAAGAGTTATATTTCTGATTGAAATCTTTATCGTCTGAAAAAATATCAAATAATTCAATTTGATTTTTTTGTATACTATGATTACGAATGTAATTTTCCATTAAAGAAAGATACTCATCGTCACTATGAAGTAACGCAGACTTTTTATCTTTAAAATGAAAATCTAAATGTATTAAGTATACGACAATGCCTTTAAAATAACTGACATCATATTTCTCCTCAGAAAGTTCGATATATAATTGATTTGAAAGTTCAATAACTTCATCATCATAATAATCTAACCAACCAAAAGAATTTATTTTAAAATAGCTTAGATTATTCTTTTCGTCTTCTTTTTCTTGTCGGCTAATCTCGTTATGGATATATAAATCGAAATCCTTTATTATTTCCGCTTCGTTTAGTTCGTGAAAACAGATGTATTTGTTTACAAAAGAATATTCCTTAATGTTTCTGACATAAATTGAATACGAAGAAGATGAGAAAACAGTATTTGTGGTGCAAATAGATTTACCGTTTTTATAATTAATAGAAACATACATAATAGAACGCATAATTTGTATCAATTCATTATCGAAAACTTCTTTATATTCAGGTTTTGATTTTTCGTTTCCAAGGACTTTGATGACTTCATATATTTTATCAAAAGTAATAACAGCGAATATAAATGTTCTTAGATTTTGACATTCCATTGCTTGAAGTATTTCAATCATATAATCTTTATTTTTCAGCAAGAAATCTTTGGATTCGATTGCATAGTTTTCGATTATTTGATTATACAATTGACGAAAATCAGCATTAATTGTTATTGTTAATCCAATTAGTTTTTCTTTAATAGAATTAAATATTATATCGTTTGAAAAAAGTGCTTTTGTTCTTTCAATTAATTCTTTATAAGTATAATTTTTATTAGCGTTTTTATCTTCTTTATTACGGTTGTCAACAGAATTAGTCTCTTCTAATGATATGTGTGGATTTGAGGCAACAGAAAATTTTAACGGAAGATTTGTAGATACACGTGAAGACCCAATTTCATTTTCATTTGCAATTATTATTACTTTAATTTTTTGGCATTCAACATAAGAATTTATTACACCTAAAACTTCATTTATCTCCATTTCAGTACGTTCGAGATCATCAAAAATAATTACAATTTTGCTTTTATCAAAATCAATTTTATCAGTAAGCTCACTTAAATCATCGACTTCAAGTCCAAATTTCTTCCACAAAATGTTTATCGCATTAGGCACTACATCAAGCAATTTTGAAGGAACTTTAATATTTTTTCCTTTTATTTCAAACTCTTTATTTTCGATTAATTTTATTAACATTTCTTTCCGTAATTCAGATATAACTTGTTCGGCAGATTGAACGCCGTATAATGAATAACGTATCACAATGTAATCTTTTAATTCTTTTAAGAGTATTTTATCGACAAAGTGTGTTTTGCCGACACCCCATGCACCATTAATCAGTACAGCCTGTGTATAGCGCGAGTCTTTAATATAATCTGCTATAATTTCAGCTTTTTTATTTAAATCCATATAAATGCCTCCGAAATGTTTGATTTAGATTTCAACAGTTTTATTATACTACTTTTAGATATCATTTTCAATCTGTAATAAAAAGTGTTTTGCTAAAAATCAAGCATTTTCTTGGTGCTACCAATTACGTTTAATAAATTAAGTCAATATATAACACTCTATTTTCTTCATTTCAAAAAACGCGATTCATTTATATATAGCGTATCGAACAGAACGAGCATATCACAAACTACCGAATCGTGTGTTATATTTGGCGTGTTTAATAAAAAACAAACACCACCTTTTCTCGTTTAACACGGCGGTGTTGTCATATCCACTGTAATTAGTCTTAGCCTTGTTAAACTGCAAGGCTTTTTAACTTAAAACAGAAAGAACAGGCACACGAAGTTGATTTCCGTGTGCCTGTCCGCATAATCCACTGTATTAAGTTTTAAACGATATTTTCAAAACCTCTATATCGTACCCACACTAAAGGGAGCCCCTTTGGGCAATTCCTGCCTTTTTAAAACATTCTGCTTTATCGGAACAGGAAAAACGGCAGGGTTACGCAATACTTCTGTACCGCATCCACACTAAATCGGTCGCTCTTATTCACCAATTATAAAGCCGCCCGTATAGCCTGACGCATATATTCGGCGGTGCCGTTTCCATGCTTGTCAATGTTTGTTGTGAAACGCTCGTCGGCAACATACATCTCGCCAAGTCCCGCAAGAATTTCATCTGTGCAGGTATAATAGCCCGCTGTGATAAAATCCTGCCATTTCCTGACGAGGGCTTTTGCCTCGCCGCTTTCGGGAGCAATGCCCTTTTTCATGCACTGTGCAAACGCCTCTATAAGTCCGTGCATTTCGGAATTTACATCTGCCCACTTTTCATTTGTGTAGCCTTTTGTTTTTTCGGCACTCTCTTTATAAGCGTCGGTTTTGCCCCACTTTTCCCTCGTTTCTTCTGCGTACAGCTCACGCTGTTTTTCAAATTCGCTGTTGTCAAATACGTTCATAGTTATTTTTTCTCCTTTCATTGCGCTGTCAAGTGCGTCAATAAGCCGTTCGAGACGTTCTTTTTTTAACGTCAGCAAATGCTTTTGCTGTTTCAGCGCTGTATGTTTGTCGTAGTCGGCAGATGAAAGAATTGTACCAATATCTTTTAGCGGAAAGTCAAGCTCACGATAAAATAAAATTTCCTGCATACGCTCAAGACATTGTTCGTCATAAAAACGGTAGCCATTCTGTTCGTCAACAGCGGACGGCTTTAACAGTCCGATTTCATCGTAATAGTGCAGTGTGCGCACACTTACACCCGTCAGCTCCGCAAATTCCTTAATGTGCATTTTCATATCATCGCCTCCTGTATTTCAGATTATATACCATTACGTTACGTCAGAGTCAATACCTTTTTTGAAATTATATCACAAATTTTTTATTTTAACAAGTAAACTGCTGCTTCACTGATACAGTGCCATAAGTTCCTGTCAGAATCAGTCACAGACGCCCTGTCAGGACGCTGCATAATCCCGCCTCCACGGCGGAGCATTGCATTTTGTTCCGAAGTATGATATAATAGCAGAAAACACCAAAAAGGAGAAGAAATATGAAAACCGGAAAAGCAAAGGATTTATTCGCAAGAAAGTTTCACTGCTCGCAGGCGGTATTTGCTGCTTTCGCAGAGGAGCTCGGCATAACGGAACAGCAGGCACTGAAAATAGGTGCGTGCTTCGGGAGCGGAATGAGAAAGGGCGAGGTCTGCGGCGCATGCACAGGCGCACTTATGGCGCTCGGTCTGAAATACGGTCAGTGCGAGGAAAACGATACCGAAAGCAGACTCAAAACGAACGAAGTAACCGACAGGTTTCTTGACGAATTCAAGAAAGAAAACGGCTCGTACATATGCAACGAACTGCTCGGCTGTGATATAAGAACCAAGGAAGGCGTGGACTTTGCGGTCGAAAACAAGCTTTTCACAGAGTTCTGTCCGAAAATGGTCGAGTCCGCAGCGAGAATAACCGAAAAAATTTTCCGTGACGAATAATCTTTAAAATCAGCGCAGTGCTGTAAACAGTTTTAAACCCCGCAGTTGTATACTGCGGGGTCAGCTGTTATATTCAGGTCTTAAACTGCCGTGCGCAGGCGTTTACTTCACAAATACAAAGCTCTCAAGCTCAAAGAGATTTCTGTCCTTGTACCAGTCCACAAACCAGCCCGTGTAATTATGCTCTATTTTGAAGAAAACGGAATGTCTGCCTGTCACATTCTTTACAACGGCGGTATATGTTCCGCCTGCCTGTCCGATTACGCATTTGCCTATCTCCGTGCCGTCCTCGCCGTCTATAAAAATTCTGATTGTCGCATTACAGCCCGAGCCATTTACCTTTGCGGCGAACTCCATCGTTTCGGAGCCATAATCCTCTCCGAAATCAAAATATTTATAGCCGATAACGCTTTCGGGCTTTATGTTTGTTACTACTCTCGTAAAACAATCAAGCTCCGTCACAAAACATCCGCCCTTGAGCACGCACGCAATATCGGCAGGAGTTATCCTGTAAGGATTCAGCGATTCCTCAAAGCCGAGCGAGGTCATTTCAACCTGCGGAATCGTTCCGTCAGGGAGTATTTCAATTTTTTCAACGCATGCACGTCTTGATGTTATGGTTGCATTGGTCATTCTGTGATAGAATATGTACCACTGTCCGTTTATACAGCAGATTGAGCCGTGATTATTTCCCGCAGGATAGTCGATTCCGTTATCAACTATCGTGCCTCGGTGCGTGAACGGCCCCGACGGCGAGTCGGAGGTCATATATTCAAGTCGGTTGCCCTTGTTAGGGGAGTAGATGAGGTAGTATGTACTGCCGACCCTGCGTATGGAGCACGCTTCAAAAAAGCCTTTTTCATCGTTCTTGTCGGCGGGTATAATGTCGGGTATGTAGCTGTCGCTTATAACCTCGTACATATTGCTTTTCAGCTCCGCCATATACGATTTTTCAAATCCGCAGTAGATATACACACGTCCATCATCGTCAACCAGCACGCCCGGGTCAACAAATACTCCGTCCTCTACCTTATCGTCGGACAGGTCGTATTTGTATGTCGAAAGGAGCTTGAACGGACCCTCGGGTCTGTCGCTTACGGCAACACAACCCTTGTTCCAGAGTATGTAGCAGTAAAGATAATACTTACCGTCCTTTTCTACGACATCGGGAGCGTACAGCGGATTATCCGTCCAGTCGGTGTCGGAGGGGTGGTCCCTGTCGGGACGTGTATGGAAAATGTCACCGTGACATGTCCAATTATCAAGGTCGTTTACAGGCGCAGACCATACCTTCAGCTTGTAATCACAGAAGCTGTCGGAGCCTGCGTTATCATGAGAGCCGTAAATATAAACTCTGTCGCCGAATACTCTCGGCTCACCGTCGGGAATATACTCCCATCCGGGAAGAAAAGGGTTTGCCATTTTTACTCCGTTCCGCCGTTTTTTACGGCTTTTTTATTTTTTGTCAAACGCCGTGCAGGCGCATTTATCTGAATATCATCCGACAGAAATTGTAAAGATGAGGTCTGACGGTCGATGCGTCGTGCCCCGTGCCTTTCAGCTCGTGCCAGAGATGCTCGGTTTTGTTAAGCGTGAGCGTATGGTGATATGATTTCGGAAACAAGCCGACAACTCCATCGCTGTCAGAGGCGGTTATAAGAAGGAGTTTCGGCGAATTGTCTGCAAACGTCATTTCGCCCTCGCACAGCTGCCCGGGATGTGCCGCTGAATTTTCCACAGGCACAAGCCCCGGAGCGGGTGCTGCGGCGCCGATATATCCGAATAGGTCGGGGCGGCGAAAGCCTATGAAAAGCGACTCCCTGCCGCCCATCGAAAAACCTGTTATCGCTGTATTCTCCCTGCCTCGGGAAACCGAAAAACTGCTTTCGACAAATGGCATTAGGTCCGTCGTGAGGTCGTTGATGAAATTGTCATAGCAAAGGGAATTTTCAAGGGTCATTTCCGTACAGTGCTCCTTTTCCCTGCTGCAGAATATATACGGGCACACGACAATCATTTCTTCCGCATCTTTGCTTTTATACATGCAAGCGAGCATTGAGTTCAGCTCGGGAATATCCCGCAGCAGCCAGTCCTCACTGTCGTAATATCCATGCAGGAAATACAAAACGGGGTATGCCCTGTCCTCGGTATAATCGGGTGGAAGCAGTACGTTTACGCCCGTTTCACGCTCTGCGGTGCGGGAATAATAGGTATGCTTCACAAAGCCGTGAGGCGTATCCGATTCTCCGAAAACGCCCGCAGGCGGAAGCTCTGCCATTATGTTTCTGTATTTTTCCATGTCACTTTCTCCTTGTCGGTCTGACATTCTTTATCTGCGGTATCGTGTCCACACTGCGCCGTCCGATATAACCTCCGTACTGATAAAGCTGAATCCGCACATATCTGAATCCATGAAAAGCGGCTTGTCGTCCTTGTCGGCAACAACAGGTGCGGTCACAAGGCTGATTTCGTCGATAAGACGCTCACGCTGAAATGCGCCGTTAATAATGCTGCCGCCCTCAAGAAGCAGTTTTTTTATTCCGAAAAGACTGTAAAGCTTGTTGAGCGCCGTTTTTATATCAATGCTGTCCTTGCCTGCCAAAATGTAGGAAACGCCTGTCTTTCTGTAATATGCGAGCATTTTTTCGGGAGCGCTTTCCGTAAGCACCTCAATTATGTGACAGTTATCGTAGCCTTCGTCCTCGTCGTGAATTCTGCCGTCGGTCCAGCCGACCCTGCCGAGCGTGTCAAACGACACAGCGTAATAGCTGTGCTTTTCGGCAATATAATCTCCGAGAGAAACGCTTGTATTTTCAAATGCGGACAAATCGGGGCGAAAACCGTTCGTAAAACTGCTTTCCATCGTCACTCTGCCACACGCAAAAGCGTCGCCTTTCAGTCTGCGGTTGATTTCATAATAAGCATCGCACGCCGCAAGACCTTTTTCACCGCCGAGAAATTCGCCTGTAACCTTGCCGTCAAGGCTTGCTGTCATGTGGCAGATAACCGTAGGGCGCAGTCCGTTCTTTTCTACATATTTCCTCGCATACGAGCAGCTTGTCCGTATCTCTCCTCCAAGCAGGTTTATCTCGTTTATGGCATGTCTGACGAGCTCTGCAGCTACTCCTTTGCCCTGCATGCTCTCATCAACAAAGGTATGGTTTATATCGAACACGCCTTTTTCAACCTCGGGAAAAGTTATTTCCCCGACTTCACTGTTGTTTTCAAGGCAGACTATTTTTTCCTTTTCGGCTTTAAAAATCATATCACACACTCCTTTTTGATTATTATATCACATCGGACGCATTTAAACAATATCGTCATAAAAATATTCAAAACCGAAGGTCCCGCACCTTTTCGGCACAGGACCCCATTCATAACACCCTATAAACTGAAACAGCATTTTCTGTCTGTCAAATTCACTATGTCAGTGCCATCTTTGCACTATGGCTATTATACCACAAACCTACTATAATTTCAATAGTTTCAAAGGATTTTTTGCACATTTTAACCAAATTCGTCATTATGCATATTTTATAGGGCAAATTTTTGTTTCGGCAAATCACATGCGAAAACAAAGGTATTGTATAATCCGCAGAAATCTGATATAATTAAGGCAACGCCGCACAGGGACCGTCATACGGCTTTATACGGCATTGCCTAAAAAAACAAAAAAGGATTTACTATGAAAAATAAAATTATGACTGTAACACACTGTGCGCTTGCATGGCTTATAACACTTACTGCGCTTGTTCTTGCGATGTTTCTGACGTCGCTTGTGCCGAACGACGCCATTGCCGAAAATACTGCGGCAAGCGCCGACTGGCTTATGAAAACAGCACCGACAAACTATATAATAGACAAAAATCACAACAGCATACAGGATAACTACGCCGACGCTGTTCTGCTGGGCGTGATAGCCAATGTTGACAGCGGCTCGCCGTTTGAAACAATGATAAATACCCGCTATCACGACGGTGAGAACTACGGCGAGGCGTACGGAATTTACGTTTCGCTCGCAGGATATGCCCCCAACACCGACTATACAAGATATTGGCACGGCTCGATGACTGTGCTCCGACCGCTGCTTGCGGTGACGGATTTAAACGGAATAAGACTTATCGGCGGCATTGCCCTCGCACTGCTGATTATTGCTGACTGCGTATTTCTGGTGCGAAAGAAAATGCTGTGGGCGGCGGTTGTTTTTATAGTTTCGCTTGCGGCGGTGCATGTGTGGCTTGTTCCGTTCTCGGTCGAATACACAATAACATTTATTATCATGACGGCGGCAATTCCGTTTTATATCAGTTTTGCAGACAGCGATAAAAAACTGCTCATACTTTCTGCGGCAGTAGGAACGGTTACTGCCTTTGCCGATTTTCTTACGACAGAAACAATAACTCTGCTCGTTCCGATACTCCTGGTATTCTTTATCCGCATGCGCTCGGACGCAGATTTCGGATTTAAAGGCGGATTAACGCTCACTCTGAAAAACGCTGTGTCATGGGGTGCGGCGTATCTGCTGACGTTCGTTTCAAAATGGTGTATTGCCTCGGCTGTAACGGGCGAAAACAAGTTTGTTACCGCCCTCACGGCGGCAGAGGAACGTGCTACGGGAGAAACAGGTTTCGGAAACCTTGCCGAACAGCTTTTCTCCGCACTCGGTGCAAATCTGACTATGCTTTTCCCCGGCGGCGAGCGTATAAACGCAGGAGCACTTCTGATAGGTCTGCTGGTGTATACGGTTATTATTGCGGCAGTCGTTTTCGTTGTCAAGTGGCAGCCCCGAAAGGGAGTAATCCCGTTTCTTGCCATTATAGCCGCAGTACCCCTTGTCCGCTTCCTCGTCCTCAGCAACCATTCATATCTCCACAGCCACTTTACATACAGAGCGCTTATTATTACCTTTATAGCGGTACTCGGTGCGCTGTGCCTGTCGTCTCCGATTATAAACCCGCCGCCCCGGAAAAGCGGGAAAGGAGGAAAGCGTGGCAGAAATTGAACTGACAATACTTATGCCGTGCCTCAACGAAGCGGAAACACTCGGAAAATGCATAACTGACGCAAAAAAATTTCTTGACGAACACAGCGTGAGCGGAGAAATTCTCATTGCCGATAATGCAAGCACCGACAGTTCGGCGGAAATAGCAGAAAGCCTTGGTGCGAGAGTTGTCAGCGTGAGCGAAAAAGGCTACGGAAATGTGCTGATAGGCGGTATATCCGAGGCAAAGGGAAAATATATAATCATGGGCGACTGCGACATGAGCTATGATTTTACTGCGCTTGAGCCATTTCTGCTCAAGCTTCGGGAGGGGTATTCTCTTGTTATGGGAAACCGTTTTGCGGGCGGTATAGAAAAAGGCGCAATGCCGCTTCTGCACAGGCTCGGAGTGCCTTTTCTGTCGTTCCTCGGACGTGTCCGCTACCGTACAGGCGTAAGGGATTTTCACTGCGGTCTGCGTGGCTTTTCCCGTGCAGACGCAATGGCTCTCGGACTGAAATGCGGCGGAATGGAGTTCGCAACGGAAATAATAGGAAGATTCGCACTCGGCGGATACAGAATAACCGAGGTACCGACCGTTCTCCGCAAGGACGGCAGAAGCGGAAAATCACACCTGCGGAGCATCCGTGACGGATTCAGACATCTCCGACTTATCCTCGGAAAGCTAAAATAACACAACCCCTCGGCGCACACAAATACGCACGAGGGGTTTTATAATGCTCTGAAAATGCGTTTTGCCGAGTCATTTTCTGACCCGGCAAAACCTGTATTATTTTCCTCTCCCGAATGGTTATCATAATTATGATGTTTTACGCCCTTGCTATGAATAGTATATGACGATGTTCAAGTCGCCTGTATTTTCGGGCGTGAGTCCCGCTATGTCCGCTATCTGCGTCCTCGTACCGTCGCTGTTTATTTTATACATAGTCATAACAGCGTCGTCGGGTGTATCGGGATATAAACTCTGATAATAGCCCCGACTTACGCTCGGCGCCGAGAAGCTGCCGCCCTCAAGCACATAAGAGGAGCTGAACGTATACATATCATCGCCTATGTAGACGTTCTGCTTAACGTACTTTCTGGCAAGGAATCTTGCATGCGCAGTAATGCGTATTGAAGTAGTTGGCGTTGACGCAACGTATTGGGGAGAAAGTGCACTTTCCAAACTTCCTCCTCCTATGATATTCACACCCTCGAAACCGCTTGTTGCGTTGAACCAGCCCTCGTGCAGATTACCTACATCGGCGAGCGTGGGAAGCGTAACAGTGTTGCCGATGTTGTGCGTAGTATGCTGATATTTCGCTCCGTCCTTTACAAGAAGAAGTTCATACGCCGTGTCTGCTGGTTTATAAATTCCCTGTATCTCCCGGTTTGCTGTTACATTGCTGTAAAAACCAAACCAGGAGTCCCAATAGTATTC
>JAZNLN010000121.1:0-8477 GCA_045579125.1 Ruminiclostridium sp. | reverse complement strand
CGTTGCACTCGGCTTCGCAGGCTTAATCACAGCAGGCGCAGCAGTTGTATTTGCAAGAAAGAGAAAGTAATAAACAATTAAGACAAAAGCTCCCCGAACGGTACATCAAACCGTCTTGGGGAGCCTTTTTTATTTCAGTATCATGTTCAGGAACGACGTGCCGCTTATATTGTTTTCTGCGCCGAAAATGTCGCAGACCGTCTTTCCTATGTCAGCAAAGCTGTTTCTTGTTCCGAGATTTACAGGCTTTACCGCCTCGCCGTACACCATAAGCGGGGTGTATTCTCTTGAATGGTCGGTGCTGGGGGTTACGGGGTCGCATCCGTGGTCAGCGGTTATCATAAGAAGCTCGTCGGGCTTCATACGCCCCATAAATCCGCCGAGCCAGCGGTCAAACTCGACAAGTGCGTCGGTGTAGCCCGTGACGTTATTGCGGTGCCCGTAAACCATATCGAAATCAACGAGGTTTACAAAGCAAAGTCCTCTCCAATCCTTGTCGGCGAACTCGTCCGTTTTCGCCATGCCGTCGGCATTGCCGCTCGTACGCACCATATCCGTAAGACCTGCGCCCGCAAAAATATCGTTGATTTTCCCCACGCCGTACACCGTAAGCCCCGATTTTTTCAAAGCGTCAAGCATGGTCTGCTTCGGAGGAGCGAGCGAAAAATCGTGTCGGTTGGCTGTTCTTGTGAAAGGGTGTGTGCCTGTGAAAGGACGGGCAATAACCCTGCCGACGCCGTGCTCTCCCGTCAGTATTTCTCTCGCCGCCTCGCAGTATTCGTACAGCTTTCCGACAGGCACGATGTCCTCGTGCGCCGCTATCTGAAACACGCTGTCGGCGGAGGTGTATACGATAAGCGAGCCCGTTTTCATATGCTCCTCACCGTAGTCACGGATAACGTCCGTTCCCGAATACGTCCTGTTGCAGAGCACTCCCCTGCCTGTACGGCGGCTGAACTCGTCAAGTACCTCCGCAGGAAAACCATTCGGGTATGTCGGGAGCGGCTTTTCGGAAATTATGCCCGCAATTTCCCAATGTCCGATTGTTGTGTCCTTGCCCTTGGACTGCTCGGTCATGGCGCAGTATGCGCCGCACGGCGAGGACGTTCCCTCGGCATATCCGTTTATATCAATGTTGAAAAGACCCAGCTTTTTCATATTCGGCACATCAAGCCTGCCCGTATCCCAGCACGCCTTTACGGTGTTGCTTCCTTCGTCGCCGTAATCTGCGGCGTCGGGCATTTCACCTATGCCGACCGAGTCAAGAACGATAAGATATAATCTTTTGATTTCCGACATATTCCCTCCTTAATAGCCTGCGCCGCTGCCGCCCGAGGTGAGGATTTTCACCGCCGAGCTCGTGCCTATTCTCTCACAACCCGCCTCAATAAACATTTCAAGGTCGGCCTTTGTCTTAACCCCTCCCGCAGCCTTCATTTTAACGCCTGCGCCGATGTTTTCGCTGAAAATGCGTATATCCTCAATTTTTGCGCCCGCAGAGCCAAAGCCTGTGGAGGTTTTGATATAATCTGCGCCGCCGTCGGTAACACATTTGCACACCTTTGCCTTTTCCTCGTCGGTCAGATTGCAGGTTTCGACGATTACCTTCAGTATTTTATCCCCGACTGCATTTTTTACGCCTCTTATCTCGTCGGTTATCTTTCCGAAATCACCGTTTTTGACATCGCCCTGATTGATAACCATGTCAACCTCGTCTGCGCCGCATGCAGCGGCGTCCGACGCCTCGAAAATCTTTGCGGCGGCCGTGGAATAACCGAGCGGAAATCCGATTACCGTGCAGATGTTGATTGAGGGATACTCCGCCCGCACTCTCGCAATGTATGACGGCGGAATGCAGACCGACGCCGTGCCATATTTCAGCGCCTCCTCGCAGAGCGCTCGTATATCCTCCCATTTCGCACAGGGGTTGAGCTGTGTATGGTCGATGTAGCCGAAAATTTCTTCTGTTTGCATATGCGCCTCCTGTAATTTTCCTTGACTTGTATGGTTTAAGTGCTATAATAAATACAGACGATTTTTTCGTCCGTTCTGTCCAATAATATCATTATCTGCAAAATGGAGTGACTATGATAAACTTTTTTTCTGTTATGCTCGTTATTTTCTATATAATAAAACAGTTCGCCGAACGAATGAACAAGCACAGGATTTCGTCCTACTCGGGCGCCGCAACGCTGTTTCTGCTTGTTTCGTTTTTTCCGTTCGTTCTGCTTTTGCTGAACCTGATTAAATTTCTTCCGTTCGTTGACCTTGCGTCGATTGCCGATTCCTCGTACACTATCATTTCGCCCGAGGTGTCGGATTTTATCCGCACGATAATCCGTGAGATAGACCGGAAGGCGTCGGGTGCGCTCATTTCAATATCAACCGTCGCCGCATTATGGGCGGCTTCAAAGGGCCTTGTCTTCCTTATAAGAGGACTGAACGAAATACGGAGCACCAGCAAAAAGAAAGGCTATATACGCCTGCGGATTGAGTCGGTTCTATTCACGGTCATTTTCCTCGCCGCTCTCGTGCTGACGCTTGTTCTGCTTGTTTTCGGCGGAGCTATCACCGATTATCTCGTTACAGTGCTGCCCGAATACGCACAGATTGACGGCATGATTTCCGTGCTGAAATGGCTGTTCCAATTCATGCTGCTGGTGCTGTTCTTCTCGCTCTTTTATGCCTATATACCGCAGGAAAATTCCTCAATTATCCGTCAGCTCCCGGGCGCAGTTGTTGCGTCGGGCGGGTGGCTCGGATTTTCCGCTCTGTACTCACTTTACATCACGCATTTCGGAAACTACTCCTACCTCTACGGAAGCTTTGCGATTATAATTCTCCTGGTACTGTGGCTGTACTTCTGCGTAAACATTCTCTTTTTCGGAGCAGAGCTGAACGCCGCATTATACGATAAAAGCTTTCTTCCGAAAATCAAATGCTACGTTTCGGAGCGTCTTGCCGCACGGAAGAAAAAGAAATAATCAGAAATACTGACCGAAAAGCATACCTACAACTGCGCCTCCTGCTACAAAAACCAGGGGGTGCACTTTTTTGAATATCATATTAAGCACGAAGCTGACAATATAAACAAGTACGCCGACAGGCTTTATGCACGAAATAATATCCGCACCTGCCTCAAGAGCGGCTGTATTTACAACCGAAAGCCACAGCACAGACATAATCGCCGCACCGATAAGTCCGACGCTTGCGGGACGTATGCCGTAAAAAACGCCCTTGACCGTTTTCGAATCCTTGAATTTGCGCAGAAAAACGGAAACAATGCAGATAATGATAACCGAGGGCGCAACAAGAGAAAGAGTAGTAATAAGACCGCCGAATATGCCTACCGCCTTAAAGCCCGCATATGTCGCCATGTTTATTCCGATAGGACCCGGGGTCGATTCGGAAATGGCAATAATGTCTATAAGCTCGTTTTCCGTAAACCAGCCGTACTCCGCCGCCATTTCACGCAGAAACGGAATCGTCGCAAGACCTCCGCCGACTGCGAAAAGACCTGTTTTGAAAAACTCGTAAATCATTATAAGAATTATCATTTCTCTTCACCCCGTTTCGTTTTGACGTGAGCCTTTATCGTCTGCACCGCAAGGCCGAAAACAGCGAATATCACGACACACGGAACCGTCGGAGCACCGAAAAAAGCAACCGCAACAAATGCGGCAAGACCGATTACCGCCGACAGCATATCAACAAAGCTTTTCCGTGCCGTGCCGATAATTGTGCATGTAACCGTACCGCAGACGGCAAGGCGTATGCCTTTAAAGGCGTTCTGCACGATTTCAAGCGTCGCTATCTGCTGGAGAAAAGCGGCGATTATCGTTATAATGATAATTGACGGGAAAATAACGCCGAGGGTTGCGGCTATTGCTCCGCCGACGCCCTTGTATTTGTAGCCGATAAAGGTTGCAGTGTTCACCGCAACAACGCCGGGAGTACACTGTGCGATTGCAAAATAGTCAATTATTTCTTCCTCGGTCGCCCACTTCTTTTTTGCGACAACGTCCTTTTTCAGCATGGGCAGCATTGCGTAGCCGCCGCCGAATGTCGTGGCGCCGATTTTGGCAAACGTAAGAAATAAGTCAAGATAAATGTTCATACGACACCTCGGTTTTTAGGAGTAAAAACTTTGCCGACAGCCTGCAACGCAAGCTATCGGCATAACTGTTTTTAAATTTTGATTTGCTGCAAAGTATGCCTTTTATATTCGTTTTTACTTTGCGTAGTCAACGGTTCTGCTTTCTCTTATGAGATGAACCTTAATCTGACCGGGATATTCCATCTCGTTTTCGATGCGCTCAGCGATTTCTCTTGCAAGAACAACCATCTTTGCGTCGTCAACCATTTCGGGCTTAATCATGATACGAACCTCACGGCCTGCCTGAATAGCGTAAGACTTGTCTACGCCGTTATACGACGTGCAGATTTCCTCAAGCTTTTCAAGACGCTTGATGTAGTTCTCGTAATTTTCGCTTCTTGCCGCAGGACGTGCCGCACTAATTGCGTCTGCCGCCTGAACAAGCGCCGCAACAACGGTTTTGACTTCGACGTCGCCGTGGTGAGCTTCGATAGCGTGAATAATTTCGGGGCTTTCCTTGTACTTCTTGCAGACCTCAACGCCAATCTGAACGTGAGAGCCTTCAATTTCCTGTGTAAGCGCCTTGCCTATATCGTGGAGCAGACCTGCACGGCGTGCCTGATTAGCGTCAACGCCGAGCTCGCTTGCCATGATACCCGCAAGGTGAGCAACCTCAATGGAGTGGTTAAGTACGTTCTGGCTGTACGATGTACGATAGTACAGACGGCCGAGCAGCTTGACAAGCTCGGGGTTAAGGCCGTTGACGTTCGTTTCAAGAACGGCACGCTCGCCCTCGTGCTTGATTTTCATTTCAACGTCACGCTTTGCCTTTTCAACCATTTCCTCGATGCGTGTAGGATGAATACGGCCGTCCTGAATAAGCTTTTCAAGCGCAATTCTTGCGATTTCACGGCGTACCTTGTCATGGCTGGAAAGAGTGATTGCCTCGGGTGTGTCGTCGATAATAAGGTCAACGCCCGTAAGCTGTTCAAGGGTACGGATATTACGACCCTCACGGCCGATAATGCGGCCCTTCATTTCGTCATTGGGGAGAGCAACAACCGAAACCGTCATTTCCGCTACGGTTTCTGCGGCAAGTCTTGCGATTGCAAGAGAAATATACGACCTTGCCTTGTCGTCGCATTCATCCTTGAGGCGCTGTTCGTAAGCTACGATACGCATTGCCTTTTCACGGTCAAGCTCACTGTCAAGCATGGAAAGGAGATGTTCCTTTGCCTGTTCAACAGAGAAGCCGGAAATTCTTTCGAGAATATCCATCTGGTTTCTCTTTATCTGTTCCGCTTCCGCAAGCTTTTCCTCGGCAGCCTTATTCTTCGCTGCGAGCGATTCCTCAAGCTTTTCGATTTTGTCGTTTTTCTTGTCGAGATTTTCTTCCTTCTGCTGGAGTCTTCTTTCGGAACGTGAAAGCTCGGAGCGTCTTTCCTTGAGTTCACGGTCGGTTTCGGATTTCAGCTTCTGGATTTCCTTATCGGCGTTGCTGCGCAGACGGTAAATCTCGTCTTTTGCTTCAACAAGAGCTGTTTTCTTCTTTGTTTCAGCCTTTTCGTTAGCCTCCGCAACAATGCGCTGGGCTTCTTTTTCAGCTGATTCGATCTGTGCTTCCGCTTCTTTTTTGCGGTGCTCAATGCCACGCTTGAACATGATAAATCCAAACAAAGCCGCACCTAAAACAAAAGCCGCAACACAGAGTACGATTGCGAGCCAAAGCTCCATGTTTTTCCCTCCTTCTTTAATTTCTTGATTTGTCACAAAATACCGCAAATCAAGCAGAAAAAGGCATGGCAACGGCTCGTTACCTGCGTTTCGGCGTACATTATATCAATATATAGGAAAACTCCTCAACTATCTATATCAAAAGCATAGCTTTAAACGTATATTCCCTTAATATCTCAAATTTTGTGCGGATTCTGTAATATATAAACCAAGTAGGTGAATTAAAAGTAAAATAGCTGTATTGAATTGTATAACTATACAAGCATATTCACAGTAATAATTTTAAGCTATTTTAACGAAAATGTCAAGGGGTTTTTGATAATTTTGTAAAAAATATGTGAACTTTTTTGAAACTATCCATTACATACCGCCAAAAACCTGTTGACTTTTACAACTTAATATAGTATAATAATTTACATTAAAATTGTAAAGAGGACAAAAACATGGATATTTCGGGAAAATTTATTGATTTTATCAATTCGACCTTTGCAAACGACGTTATCTCTGTAATCGTTTCAATACTTGTTACGGTTTTCGGATTCGTTCTTTTGATAAAGGGAGCAGACTTCTTCGTTGACGGTGCGTCGAAAATTGCGGAAAAGCTCCGCATTCCGCTTATCGTAATCGGTCTTACGATAGTAGCGTTCGGCACAAGCGCACCCGAGGCGGCAATAAGCATTACCTCTGCGACGCAGGGCAACGCAGGCATTTCCATCGGCAACATCATCGGCAGCAATGCGATGAATATTCTCATTATACTCGGCATGTCCTCGCTTATGTGCGCCCTTCCCGTAAACAAAAACACGTTCAGATTTGAAATTCCGTTCGTTGTCGTTATCTCCGCCGTGCTTCTCCTTATCGGCATTATCGGCGACGGCTTCCAGCTTTACGACGCATTCATTCTCATTGCACTGTTTGTGCTTTTCTTTGTTTACCTTATCCGCATTTCCAAGAACGGCGGCGGCGACGAGCAGTCAAGCCTCACGGCAAAGGATACCGTGCCGAAGATGATTCTTATGATTGTAGTCGGCCTCGTTATGATTGTACTTGGCAGCGATTTCACTGTTGCAGGCGCAAGCGAAATCGCAGAACGACTCGGCGTTGAACAGCGCATAATCGGTCTTACGATAGTGGCATTCGGAACATCCCTCCCCGAGCTCGTTACCTCCGTTGCGGCGGCTCGCAAGGGCAAAACCGACATCGCCGTCGGCAACATCATCGGCAGCAACATCTTCAATATACTTTTTGTAGGGGGACTGGCCCTCCTCTTCTCCTCTGTTCATCCTGTTCCGTTCTCAAACTTTATTATCGACACAATAGTAACAATAGCGGCCGCAGTTATACTCTGGCTCTGCCTGCTGAAGGACAAGAAGCTCGGCAAGGCTGAGGGTGTAATTATGCTGGTTCTTTACGCAGGTTACTTTGTATATCTTATATTACAGCCTCAAATCATCGCTTAAATGAAAGGAAACGCCATGCCCGAAAACAAACTTTTTGAACAGGACATCGACGCAGCAGCAGAAATTACCGAAAATTTAAACGAATTTGACAGCATAGAGCTTGACGGTATAGATTTGAACGACGATTTCTCCGAAACAGACTCCGAATTACGGGAAACTGCGGAGTACGACGAGGAAATCTCCTCAGATACCGCAGAAACGTGCGTTATTACGGAAGAAAACGCAGACGAAGCGGAAGAAAATACTTTCGCCGAGGATACTGTTTCGGAAACGGAAGAAGAAAATGCGGAGAAAACCGCAGACAGCTCCGAAGTCGGGATAGCTGCGGCAGAATCTGCCGAAAACGCTGAAATTGCCGAAACATCTGAAACGACCGAAACAACAGAAAACACGGAAAACGCCGTGCAGGCGGAACAAGTGCGGGAAATGCCCGCCGAGGAGCTTTCGGAGCACGTTCCCGAGGAATATATCCCGCTCGGAAAGGTGTATAAAAAACGCAGTAAGCTGTGGATTCCGATAGTTTTCCTGTCGGCAGCGGTTATTGCGCTCGGCGTGACTGTGGGCGTGATGTGGCAGCTGCTCCATAAAAAGGTGCAGGAGCCGCAGGTTTCCGCAGGACAACCCGAACAAACGACAACGCTTGCCGAACTCCCGCACGAATCGGAGCTTATCGACTACTCCGAAAACAGCGAAAACAACAATGCGAAAAATGAAACTGAATACATAGAAATAGCGGAAAACGGAAAAATTACTTATTGGGACTCCGCAGTCGGATATTCGTGGACGCCCATTCTTGATGGCGTTGAACTAAACGACTGCGACCCCGCCGATTTTACAGTAAACGCAGACGGACGTGTGGAATACCGTCCCGACGGCGAGCTTTCCTCGTTCTTCGGAATTGACGTTTCGTCACATCAGAAGGACATCGACTGGCAGCTGGTCCGTGAGGACGACGTGGAATTTGCGTTTCTCCGAATCGGATACCGTGGCTACGGCGAAGAAGGCAATATGAAGCCCGACGAGTATTTTGAACAGAACTATACAGGCGCCTCGGAAGCAGGCATAGGCGTCGGCGTGTATTTCTTCTCGCAGGCAATGACCGTCGAGGAGGCAGTTGAAGAAGCAAATTATGTGCTGGAGCTGCTTGACGGCAGAGCGCTTGATTACCCTGTGGTATTCGACTGGGA
>JAZNLN010000120.1:0-16586 GCA_045579125.1 Ruminiclostridium sp. | reverse complement strand
GGTGTCCCCCGAAAGAGTGCTTGCTCCAAACCAAACAAAAACCGTATCCTTAAACGGCGTGAGCTCCCAAAACAAAAAGCACCCGCACATTTCTGCACGGGCGCCTAATCTTACTTCTTTTTCTTCTTACTGATTATTGTAAAGATTATACAGCCTACTACAAGCAGACCGCACACTACTGCGGCGGTGACGCCGAGGTTTACGCCTGTTGCGGGGTTGGCTGCGGTGATTACCGCTTCTTCAGCGGACGCTGTGATAATTCCTGTTGCCGAAAATACGATTGCCGCAAAAAGCGAGCAGAAAAGCTTTTTGATTTTCATAAAAATTTCCTTTCTGAAATCCTGTTACTTGCGAACAAACTTGTTGAAGATTACGAATGCCACAACGCCTACGATAACAAGAATTACGATAGCGGCGATTATGTAGAGGGATGCGTTTCTGTCGCCGAAATCTGCGGAATAGCCGCTTGTTGAGCTTGCTGTGGACTGTGCGGCGAGAGTTGTAACGGCAGCTGTCGTTGTTGCCGCAGCGGTTGTTGTTTCAGCGGCCTGCGTAGTTGTTTCAGTCGTCGTTGCTTCTTCGGAAGTAGTCTGTTCCTCGGCGGATGTTTCCTCGGTTGTCGTCGATTCCTCGGATTCGGGGAGCGTTGTTGTGTCGGCCGTAGTGGTGGTTTCTTCGGTTGTGGTTGTAGCCTCGGTTGTGGTCGTTGCCTCGGTTGTCGTGGTTGCTTCCGTTGTAGTTGTTGCTTCTGTTGTCACTTCGGACGGAGCGGTTGTGTTCTTTGTGCCGATGATTGCGTTGCCCGAGCCGTCAAACTTTAAAACTGCGTTTCCGCCTGCGTCAAGCAGGGTCATGCTCTGAACTCGGATATATACATTCGAAAGCGAGCAGTTTACGCCGACCTGACAGAACTTTCCGAGGTTGGAATATCCTGTGCCGGCGTTCAGCTTTGCGCTTACGGTGTAGGTGCCGTCGCCGTTGTCAACGGTTGATGCAGTTACGGGGTCGGTCAGCTCCTCACCCTCGGGAACATAGCTTCCGCCGATGCCGTCCCAGAAGTACGCAACCCAGTTTCTCGCTCTTACTTCTTCTCTTGTAAGCTCGCCGCCGTTGCAGCTTGTGAAGATATAGCCTGTGTATGCGTTTTCGGCGTCGCTTATCATTGTGCCGTTTTCGTCGCAGGGGTAGATAACTGCGCTTATGGACGCAACCTGTTCGAGGTCAGCGCCGTAGGAAAGGTAGGAGTAGCCGTCGTCGTTAAACAGCTTCATAGACCACATCTTGCGGTCGGTCTGCGCAAGGGAGCTGTCGGGAGCGGGTTCCTTGTAGATGCTTGCGCTTGCCTGTGCGCAGAACACGCTCGCAGAGAGCGCCGCAGCACATAAAACGCTGAAAATCTTTCTTGTTGTCTTTTTCATTTTGTCCTCCGTGTGTTACTTTATATAGAACGGTGTTACGCCGTTAGCGGCATTTTTGCCGAAGTCTGTGCTTTTCCACACAAATTCGAGGGGAAATTCGCCGCTTTGTTCTGCGCCTGCGGCAATAGCGCCGTCAAATATTGAGGTGTCCTCGTTTTCGCTGTCAACAACTATAAGGTAGCTTATCTTTGCCTCTTTCTCCATAAGGCGGAGATATGCCGACTTTACGCAGTCCTGCGACTTGAAATACTTTGTCATCGCCTTTACCATTGCGATAGGGTAGTTCTTGGGCTCGGCAAGGCGTATCTGCGTGCCTGCGGGGATTGAGGAGGTCGACGCAGTTGTCTGCGCCTTTGCCTTTTCGAGGCGTACCTTTTTCTCTGCCGCAAGTGCGAGAACAAGCTTTGTCGGGAGAACTACGTTCGCTCCGTACGGGTCGATTACCCAGCCCGTATGCACGTCGCCCGTTCTTTCGAGCAGGTTTGCGAACTCGTCAAAGCCGAAAACGAGCGTCTGCTGGTCGTTTGTCTTACGCCACTTTGCGATTTCGGGAATATCTGTAAATCCGAGCAGGAATTTCTGCTTTTCGGTATTTGTGATTGTATAGAACTTGATTTTATCGTCTTTATGAACGACGCCGCTGCCTTCTGCGGGGGTGCCGTCCGCCTTTTCGATTATTACGGGAACAAGGAATTTTGCCCTCATAACGATTTCGTCAATCATTTTGTTCTTGACTTCGGGAGTATTGTTTTCCCGCATTTCGTCAAATATTTTCAAAAGCCTCTCGTTGGGCTTAGTCTTTTTGTTTTCTTCCATTTTTTCCCCTTTCCGCCCGAGGTTATGCGCCGTCGGGGCAGACAAATTGCATACGCTGTTATTATACAGCAAAACGCCCTTAATGTCAAGGTTTGGGGTAAAATTTACATATACGGCGGATATTTTCGGAATATGCACGGAGAGGGGATATTGGCTATTGCAAAAATTGACAAAATCTGCTATAATATATTAAATATGTAAAATGGGTAAGTATCGGACGGCTCACGCCGTATATCGCTATATTTTTTCAGCATAACATAATCTGAATAGTA
The DNA here is from genome assembly GCA_045579125.1 of Ruminiclostridium sp. Lineage (GTDB taxonomy): Bacteria > Bacillota > Clostridia > Oscillospirales > Ruminococcaceae > Ruminiclostridium_E. The sequence continues at coordinate 14,080 of JAZNLN010000120.1, read as the reverse complement.
CGAAAGGACAGAAAATGGCACAGATAATGAATTTCAGCGGGGACTACGAGGGTCTTTCCGCACAGCAGGCAGAAGAAAACATCGGGCTTTACGGCTACAACACCGAAACCCGTCTTGAGGAGGACGGAAAGGGCTTTTCCGTCGCTCACGCTTTCCTTAATCTCCGTTTTTTCCTGCTTATTGCGGCGGCGGTTATATGCATACTTTACAATCAGTACATAACGGGGGCGGTGCTTCTGCTGCTGGCGGTTGTTTATTCCGTTTCGCAGATTGTTGTCGGAATAAAGCTTGACGACGAGCTTTACAGGCTCAAAAGCCTCTCCAAGATGAAATTCCGTGTGGTGAGGGACGGGGAGATAACCCTCTGTCAGAGGGAGTATATCGTTCCCGATGATATTATAATACTCCAGGGCGGCGAAAATGTCCCCGCCGACGCACATCTTCTTGAAATAAGCGACCTCACGGTCGACGAAAGCCTGTTCACGGGCTCGGAGGAGCCTGTCGGCAAGATTGTCGGTGCAGATTCGGTAAACGAGGATATAAAGACAAGCTGTATATATAAGGGCACGAAAATTGCGGGCGGCTGCCTCGTCGCAAAGGTTACGGCGACAGGCGTGGACACGAAAAAGTACAAGACCTTCGGTCCCACGCAGTTCAGCGAGCAGTATTACACAGGCTACGAGCGTGTTGTGCGCAGAGCCGAGTCGATTATGACGATTGCGGCGGCAGTTATGCTCGTTTTCGGAACGCTTTTCCATTTTTCCTCCGTCAGCTATGCGCAGGAAAATTCCTTTTTTGCCCTTATCTACGACGCATTCTATCCGTCGATTGCGTTTGCGATGTGCTTTATCCCCTGCGAGCTGTCGCTCATAATCCGTGCGTACTACGTTATCGGAGCAAGACGGCTTGCCGCAAAGCATGCCGTAGTCAAGGACCTCGGCGTGCTTGAGTCGATAAACTCGCTGACGTGTATAATCGTGGACAAGGACAAGACGGTAACAAGCAACCGCATGGAGATTGCGGACGAATTCACGCCCAATTCCGAAATGCTTTCGAATATCGCAGTCATGACCTGCTCTCCCAATCCTACCGACAAGCTTGAGCAGGCGATAGTGTTCAACGCCTCGTTCAAGCAGATTGAGGTGCGTGAGCTCCAGGACAACGAGCTGCTGAAGGAATACCCGTCCAGCGGCGCAAAGAGAGTCGGCGGACGGCTCTGGAATATGGGCGGAACAAGACTGCTGTGCATAAAGGGTGCGCCCGACGCAGTAATGTCGCTCTGCGATATTGCTCCCGACCTGCTGTATAAGGCGCAGAACAAATGCACCCACTACGGCAACGAGGGCTATCAGGTTACGGCGATTGCGTTCGCAAAGCTCCCCGAGGACGAAGAAATCCCCGATTCCGTTTTCGGAACGCAGTTCACCTTCCTCGGCCTCATGGCGTTCACCAACCAGACCCGCAGCACCATACCCAACGCAGTACGAAACTGCTACCGTGCGGGCATAAAGGTTATCATGACGACGGAAGATACTCCCGAAACAGCCAATGCAATAGCACGCAAAATCGGCATGCGTGAGGGCGTGACCGTTACGGGCGACCAGCTTGCCGAGGCGGCGGAAAGCGGAATGTCACCCGACATTTCGGGCGCAAACATCTTCGCAAGAGTAAACCCGTGGCAGAAACGTGAAATAGTAAAGCTGCTCCAGGAGCGGGGCGAAATCGTCGCAATAACGGGCGACAGCGCAACCGACAGCGAGCTGCTGGAGCAGGCGAATATCGGCGTTACACGCCAGCAGAACGTTTCGGGAGCGGCGTTCGAGTCGAGCGACCTGCTGACGAACGACGACGACTTCAACTCCATTGTGGACATACTCAAGGAATCCCGACAGATTCACAGCAACATAAAGCGTACCATCGCACTTTCGATAACGGCACAGCTTGCTATGGCGATGTTCGGCGTTGTTACCATGCTCCGTGGCTCGGCTACGGTATTTACTCCGATTGTGCTGGGCATAATTTCTATATTGATACTTCCCGCCGTTTCGATGATGTTCATTGACAACACCGCCGACATAAAGGGCACGCTTGCTCCGTCGGGGCTTATCGGCAGAGGCGTTATGAACAAGCGCTTCTTCATAACCCCGCTCATTCAGGGCGCACTGCTCGGCGCTGCAATGATTTTCTTCAATCTTCTCGCATTCGACGGCCACGACGCAGGCATGACGGGAGAGGCTTCGGCAGAGGCGTTCTTCATGACCGTATTCGGACTTATCGTGTCGGTGTGGATAAACATGTCGCCGAGGAGCGTGTTCACCAACATTAAAACGAATTTAAGCTCGTCCGCTTCGATTATATCGGGTGCTGCGCTGCTGCTTGTAATTGCGCTGATTTACATTCCTGTCGTAAACGAGGCGCTCGGCTTTGCGTGGGTTGACCTTGTACTTTTGCTTGTAGCGGCGGCTCTGTGCGTTGCGTCACAGCTGTGGGGCGAAATATCCAAGCTCAAAAACAGGAACAAGTAAGGAGAAAGCATGCTTAAACATCTGTATAATATTTTCTGCGGCCTTGTCTTCGGAATTGCAAATGTTATCCCCGGGGTCAGCGGCGGCACGATGATGGTCGTGTTCAACTGCTACGACAAGGTCTGCGGTGCGCTGGCGATGAATTTAAAGGAAATAAAGAAAAACATAAAATTCCTCGTTTTCTTCGGCGTCGGCGCAGTCGGCGGAATACTCGGATTTTCGCACATCATAACCTACCTTTTCGAGAATTTTCCCGTCCAGACAAATATGTTCTTTATAGGGCTTATCCTCGGAAGTATACCGCTTATAGTGCGGAATGCGACCGTAAAGGAAAAGCTGAAGGCGAAGTGCATTGCGCCGTTCGTGCTTGCGCTCGCATTTATCGTCGGGCTCACGGTTTTTCAGAACATCACCGAAACCGACCCCTACACGCTGGAAACGGCGCAGAGCGGGGACAGAGTAACCGTAACGCTCACAAATACAAGCGACCAGACCATAAAAGACTGGTACATCTCCATCGAAAACGACCCGCTGGCATCCGACGTTGAGGGTGCGGAGTTTGCACACAAATCGGGCACGCTTGAAAAAATCAAGTCATTATTCGGTGCGGAAAGTGCCGCCGCTCCCGACGCATTCTATCCCGCAGAGGAAAACAAGGTTATCGAAAAAGGCGCTTCGTTCAGCTTTTCGTACAAGGGCGGCGAGCTTGAGCTCTCCCCGACGTTCACTTATGCTATGAGCGTGCCTTTGTTTATAAAGCTTATGCTCGGCGGAGCTGTTGCGGCGGTTGCTATGATTATCCCCGGAGTTTCGGGCTCGTTCGTCATGATGCTCCTCGGCCTTTACACAACCATTATCGGAGCGGTAAAGTCGCTTGACATCGTAATCCTTATCCCCGCCGCTATCGGCATTGTTGCGGGGCTTGTGTTCGGAGCAAAGCTGATTTCGTGGCTGCTGAAAAAGTACAGCCTTATGGTTTACAGCGTAATCATGGGCTTTGTTATCGGCTCGGTTTATGCAATTCTCCCCGACGGCTTCGGGCTCAACGGAGCAACGGGAATAGGTGTGCTGTGTCTGCTTGTCGGCGGCGCCATGTCCGTTGCGGTCGGGAAATTCGGCGGCGAGGAGTAGAGCGGTTTTCCGAACATCGGTCAGAATAAAAAAACATCGGGAGAGGCTATAATACGGCCTCTCTTTTCTTATGCCCGCACGCACATCGGCGCCGTGCAAAATCCCCGCTCCGCAGGCATTTTGCTCCGCCGTTCCTCCGTCACGGCGGGCTCGCTCACGCTCGCACGGCGCCTTCCCGTGGCGGAAATCCCGACCCTCCTGCGAGAACAAGGCAGGGGGCGCCGCCCTGAATTTCTGCGCAGCAGAAATTCAGCGGTGCCATTCCCGACGGAGCGGGAATGGAGGCAAACTCACGGAGTGAGTTTGCGGCGCCGCCGTGTGCTTGTGGGATGGTTTTGCCCGATTACGGGGGGGAGCAGATGTTTGGCGCAGGAGGGCAAAAGGACAGCGAGGCACGGTTTGCACCGCCTTTGGCGGCAGTTCGGCGAAGAACAGGAAATGGCACGGAGCAGTACGTCGACAGCATTGATTTGCCGACTGTCTGCCGAAAGTCGTTTCAGCTATGCCGTGCCGACGGCAGTCGGTCCGAAAAGCTTTGTAAAAAATATTGAGGGACACCTTTTAATAAGGCGTCCCTCGGCAGAAAATATAAATTGCAGTATTAGTCTTTGTCCTCTATAAGAAATGATTAACCCCGCAGTTACAGAAACGGCGGGGTTGAAATGCTTTATGTCGCTGCGCTGACTGTTTCAATCAGGCTGTTGTGTCGTGGATAGTTCTGTTTTCGGCGATTGATGTGCGGAGAACACGGATTTTTGTTCTGTCGCTGCCTGTTTCGATGAGGACAGTATCCTCCTTAACTGCGAGAACACGGCCGATAATGCCGCCTGTTGTAACAACCTCGTCGGCAACCTGAATGCTGTCGAGCATTTCCTTGAGCTGCTTGGAGCGCTTCTTTTCGGGTCTGATGAGGAAGAAATAGAAAACGATAAGAAGAAGTACGAGCGGGATGATTGTTGTGAGGAGCATTGTCATTGTATCGCCCGTTGTTGCCATGCTTGCTGTCTGTGAGTCAGTAACCGACTGCATAAATGTCATAAAATTCATATTTTTGTCCTTTCTTTTGTGCGTAAGCTAACGCAGATGATGTACTAATCCATTATACTATCATTCGCTGAAAAAATCAAGCACTTTTTGTTATTTTGTGCGGCGCCTCACGGCGTTATCCGCAAATGTCCCCGCCGAAACCGAAACGTGAGTAGGTTTTTCGGATTTCGTCAAGTTCTGTCTCGGGGATATTTCCCGTCAGGAACGGTATTGCGTTATCGCCCGTGTACCGCTGTATTTTCTCGGCAGTCACTTCAAAAACAGTCGAAAAATCATACGTTCCGCCTGTTTCGTCGTCGGGAATTTCCGCAAGCCTTTCCATATCGAACACAACGACCACGCCCGCCGACGACCTTGCACGGAGAATTTCAGCACCGCCCGACAATCCCTCGGGGGAAAGCAGGTCGGCAGCCTCCGCCGCCGCAAAAACCTCCGCAGAGTATGTGCCCGCCTTTTCTACGCAGAGGTCGGCAAGCGATTTCAGCGCCTCGGAGCGTTTCTTCGGGTCGGAAACCTCCGTAGGGAGGATTGAAACGTCGTACGAGGAAAGCTCGGGGAACATCATATTTTCAAGCACGATAAGCTTTATTCCGCCCTTTGCAAGCTCCTCGGAAATGCCGCCGATATAGTCTGCGGTTTCCTTGTTAAAGGGATTTGCCCACGGTTTTCCGCCTTCCTCGGGGCGTGCGTCAATCCAGTTTGATGAGCCGTCGGCGAAACGGTAGGTTATTCCGTCGGCGTGCTTCTGAATTTTGCTGTCCTTGAGGGTGCTTATCCGAGCGGCGGGCGTCACGCCCGCATTTTCGCATATTTTTATAATCTCGGCGAGGGTGAGCCCGCCTTTGATTATTTCTTCGTTATCCTTTATCTGCTCCAGCTCCGAGCGGTAGTACACATACCCCGTGCTGTCCTTGAGCTCAAGCAGAGCTGTGTTGTAGCCGCTGTTCTTCGCCTGCGATATTACCGACGAAAGTGAGGCGGCGTTCTGCATAGCCGTATGCGGAACTGCGAATGCGTGCATTTCCGACATATCAAGCGGCGGCGGTGTTGTAACCGTCGTCGGCTCGGTATCGGGAGCGGACGTCTGCGGCTCGGGTGCGGATGTCTGCGGCGGAGCGGACGTTCCGAACGTGGTTATCTGCGACTCCTGCTGCGCCTTTCCGCTTGAAAAATAGTTCATAAGCGGTGCGCCGAGGGAGTAGCCGAGAAAGATGATAGCGCCGATAAGCAGAGTCATACCCGCTATTTCAAGTCCTCTGCGGAGCCCCGATTTCCGTATTTTGTATAAATTCTTTCGGCGGCGCACTACCTTTGCGCCGTACCGTTTTCTCTTTGTCATTTTCTCTCCAATCGTTTTTTCAGCTCATTATTCCGTAGCCCACGAAAGCGTAGAATGCGAGCGCCAGGATACCGACGTACACCAGCATAATCGGCATTCCTCTGAACGCCGCAGGCACAAGCTCCGAGGTGAAACGGTCGTAAGCTATGTATATCAGATAAGCGGCGAGCAGGAAGCCTATTCCTGTGCCGAAACCGTATCCGAGGTATGTGAAAATGTCTCCGCCCTGCGCCGAGCAGAGGAAAAGTCCGCCGATAACCGAGCAGTTGAAAACCGAAAGGTGAACGTACTTGCGGATATTTCTGAACGCACGGGGAGAAATGCGCCATATTATAATAAGGGAGAGCGTGTAGATAAGGCTGATAATGCCGACGTACACCGGCGGAGCGATGAGGTAGTAGAACTCCTCGCCGCCGAGCGCATTGTCAACGAAATACACAGGGATAGCGGAAATTGTCGTAATAAGGGTTATTCCGACGGATATTCCGACAAGGCTGTCCTTTTTTCTCGCCGCATACAAAAGCACGTTTGCTCCGAGCGCACGCTCAAGAATAGAGTTCTGAATAAAAACGGAAATGAGGGCGGCTGTTACTATTTTAAGAAAAATATCCATTATTTATCCCCCTTTTCTCCGTTATTTTCTTCTGCGGCGTTGGTTTTCTCCGCATTTCCGCCGTTTTCGGCATTTTCGGGCGCATTTTCGTCCGTTTTTGCGGAAATATCCTCGCTCACGCTGTCCACGAGTGCCTGTATGCCTTCGAGGATATGCGACGTATCGGAGGGAGTGAACTCCGCAATATCGTCGTCGCCGTCGATTTCGGATATATCGGGCATTACTGCGTCAAGCACTGCGGCGTCGAGAACCTCACGGTTCTGCTTGCGGCGTTTTTTGTTATACACCGCCGACGTAACCGCACGGAGAAGTCCTGCCATAATGCCGATAAGGATAAAGCCGCCGAACGTTGTTTCGAGCGCAGGCACCGTAAACGGCATATCAATATACATCCGTCCGATTTTTCCGTTTCCGAAAATGTCACGAATAAGACCGACAAGGACGCATACGGCGTCAAAGCCGAGAATAAACAGCAGACTGTCGGCAACCATATGACCAAAGGAGCTTAAATAAAAGCGGGTTTCTGATTTTGAGAGAATAAGCGAGTTCGTTATAAGTATGGGGATGTATATTCCCGCCGACGCTATGACGTTTTCCGCAAAAACCGTTTCGCAGATTATCATAACGGGGATATAAACAACGGACGCAACAACTGCGTATAATATAACACGGAGCGTGTAGGCGATTTTTCTCGGCACAGCACGGCAGAGAACAATCGTAAAGAACGAAATCAGCGAAAACGCAAGGGAAATGAGCAGGGCCTTGTAAAGGTCGGTCGCCGCCGCAATTACGGGAGCGATTACGAGTCCGCTGACGAGGACGATATTCTGTTTTATAAGTCCGTCGACTATTTTTTCATTAGCGGAGTTTCTCATTTTTTCTTACTTTTTCCTTTTTTGTTGTCTGTATTTTTCTTCGGCTGCTTTATCGCCGTTTTTGCCGCAGGTGCGGCGGCGGAGTGTGTTTCGGGGGTCTTCTGCGGCTTGCTTCCGCTTTTCAGCTTTTTGTTTTCACGGAGCTGTTCGAGGTAAGCGCCTCTGTTTTCGGGTTTTTTCCTCTGCGGAACAAGCTTTGCGACGGCGTTCGCTATAAGATTGCCTTTTTTGCGGTTGATTTTTCTTACCTTGTTGTCAATCGGCGGCATATTATAGTTTTCCGCAGGAACAATAATTTCCTGGGTGTCGGAAAGTCTGGGCGTTTCGCCCGCTTTTGCCGCCTCGCTTAACCGTTCGTATCTGCCCATGTTCTCGGTAAGATAGCTAAGCCAGCTTCTGACTGCGCCTATCACGGCGGCGCATATGCCGTCAATTCCGAGAGAGAGCACGTTTGCGATAAGAAGTGCGAAGATAAAGGAGTTTTCGACCTTGCCGAAATGCCTGAAAAGCACCGCAAGAATGCCGAGCAGTACGCCGTAGACTATTTTTCCCGAAACGCTTTTGGGGAGAGTCTGCGGGTCGCTGACGAGGAATATAACGCCGAAAAGGAGATAGCCTCCGATAAATTCGAGAACGAGGGTGCTTGCGATGTCGGAGTATACGGGGAAAAGCGCCGTCAGCAGTACGAACGACACAAGTCCCGAGAGAGTAACGAGAATGGACATCGAGTGGCGGCACATAAGGCATATGCCGCAGACGATAAGCACAAGAACGTGAACAGTTCCGAGCGCTCCGACGAAGTTTCCGAGAAGAACGTCAAGCGGCGAAACCGACTGAGCCGTGCCTGTTTTCATAAGGTAGCTTTCAATGCCCGAAACGAGCGACGACTGCGGGATTGCCTCAAATACGGGCGGCTGGACGTCTACCCTCGGGTAGAGGAGCATCGCCTCGGGATAGCAAATGGTCAGAAACGCAATGCTGACGCAGGTCGGGTTGAATATGTAGTTGTCCTTGCCGCCGAAAATGTGCTTTATTCCCATCGCCATTGCGGAGCCGAGAATAACGAGCCCGTATTCGATGCTTGCGGGCATCATCAGCGCAAGGCAGAGTCCGCTCGCTATCGTGGATAAATCCTTGGGGTTGTAGGTTTTCTTCGACATATAGCAGAAAAGCATATCTGCGAGCATGCAGACGATAACGCTTACGGCGCAGATAACGCCCGCACGGGCGCCGCTTTTCCACACGGACATTATGACAAGCGCCGCAAGGCATATAAGCTGGTCGGCGTATATCGCCTTCTGCTTGCGCAGTTTTTTCGGTTTTTCCTGAATGCTGTAACTTTTGACGTCGTAGTCAAAGGTTTCGAGCAAGCGGTTTCTTTTTTCTTTCATTAAAAATCTTCCTTTGCTGTAATCCATGCCGTCGGGCAGAATATGAGGTGTATATGAAAATTGATGTTATTTCCGAGAGCATTTTAAAGGTAACTCTTTCGCAGCTTGATATGTGCGAGCTGGAAATTCCGTTTTCGGAGCTTGACTGCCGCACGGCGAGCGGCAAAGCCACTCTCGCACGGATACTGCGCCGTGCCGAACAGAGCAAATCGTTTCGTTTCCCCTATGGGTGCGAGCGGCTTTCGGTCGAAGCATTTCCCTGCTGCGACGGGGGCTGTCTTTTGTATATCTCCGCAGGGGAGTATCCGCGGAAAGGGGAGAAAAACGAGCTTTTGCCGATAGTTTGCCGACTGACGGAGTTTGAGGACGCTGTCAGACTGTGCTCGGTTATTTACAAGCTGTGCAAAAGCAGGGGGATAAAAACCGAGAGCGGTTTTTTCTCGGACGGCAGGGAATACCGCCTCGCCGTAAGCTCCGAGAGCAGAAACTGCCACGTTATAGAGCACTGCATGGGTGAATTCGGCGATGTTCTCGCCGACAAGCTTGAATATGCGCTGACCCTTGAACATTTCGGGGCGGTCTGCGGCTCCTGTGCGCTGGAGCGCATGAGCGCATTCGCCGATTAACGCAGGGAGCGTACCGCCTGCGCCATATCCTCCGCACGGAAGAGGTATGTTCCCGCTACGAGAACGTCTGCGCCCGCTTCTTTTACGAGTGCGGCGGTTTCGGCGTTTATGCCGCCGTCAACCTGAATCATGAGCGTCGGGTTTTCGAGCTCTGCCGCCTTGCGGACCGCTTTTATCTTTCCGAGCGTTTCGGGGATAAAGCCCTGTCCGCCGTAGCCCGGCTCAACGGTCATGACGAGAATCATGTCCGCATTTTTTATATAGGGAAGCACAGTTTCCGCAGGCGTTGCGGGCTTTATCGCCACCCCCGCCTTAACGCCGAAGCTGTGGATAAGGTCAATCATTTTTCCGATGTCGCAGTCGCTCTCCGCATGAAAGGTGATTATATCGGAGCCTGCGTCGGCAAAGAGCTTTATCTGCCTTTCGGGGAGCTGCACCATGAGGTGAGTGTCTATTATCTTGTCCGTACGGTCCTTAAAAGACTTCTGCACGGCGCTTCCGTAGGTTATATTCTCAACAAACACGCCGTCCATTACGTCAACGTGTATCATATCCGAGCCGTTTACGCCCGCTTTTTCTACCATATCTCCGAGCCTTGAAAGGTCGGAATTGAGTATGGACGCCGAAACCTGTATCATATTGCTTATACTTCCTTTCGCCGCACGCCGCCGTGCGATTTGCATACACTATTATTTTATTATATTCCGCTTTGATAGTCAAGCTTTTTTGACCGCAAATCAGAGTTCTCGGAAAAAATCGTTGTTTTATACGTTTTGCGCCGCTTGTTTTGTCGGCACTTTTTACATATTTGCGGGTATTTTTATGCCAAAATGCGGAAAATAGCAAAAAACCTTTGACAAATGAGTGGAAATATGCGAAAATAAATACATGGATTTACACAGATAGAAAAAATATCCGAAAGCAATTCCCAAAAAAGGAATACACGAGAAAGGAAGTGCGGTATGAAAATATTCAAACGGCTGGTGACAGTAATACTTTCTGTTTCGATTGCGATGTCATTGCTTGTTCTTCCGACGTCTGCGGCGGTTGTGCAGTGGGACGGCAAGAGCGAGCTTGCGGCGAACAGAACATACATAATAACCGAAGAAGTAAAGCTCAAAAAGGCAATAACAATCCCCGAGGGAACAAAGCTCAGCGTCAAAAAGGGCGGCAGTCTGCTGATTTACAAGAAAGGCAGCATTGAGGTCGAGGGCAACCTTGCGGTCGCAATAGGCGGCAGTATCACCAACTCGGGCAGAATCGACGTGGAGTCGGGCGCACAGCTCAATATCTACGGCGAGTTCCTTTCAACGATAAGCGGCAAGCTGAACGTGAAGGGCAATATGACGGTATACAATAACGGCGTGGCGAAAATCTCGTCAACGGTCAAGCTGTATAAGACGGCGAGCGTATACAACAAGGGCTCGCTTGCGTTCCTCAACAGCAGCGACGTGACTTCGAGCGCACCGATTGAAAGCATAAAGGGCTCCACGCTCCGCATACAGGGTCTTATGACGAACACGGTTTCGGGAACGATAAAGATTTACGGCTATCTCGCCGTAGGCAGAAACGCAAAGCTCAAAACGAGCGGCTATGTGTACCTTGACAAGGACAGTACGTTCAACCGCTTCGGCAAGGTTACGGTCACAAAGAGCGGCACGTTTGAGGACAACCGCCCCGAAAGCCTGTTTGAGAAGATGACGGTTTCTATTCTCGTGGACGAGCCCGACGTGATAAGCAGGGGTATCGACGTATCCTACGCACAAAAGGACATCGACTGGAAGCGTGTAGCGGATTCGGGCGTGGATTTTGCGCTTATCCGCATTGCAAGAGGCGACACGGGCACAAAGCCGCAGAAGGTTGACGACTATTTCGAACAGAACATCAAGGGCGCAACCGAAAACGGAATCGACGTCGGCGTGTATTTTTACAGCTATGCGACGAGCGTGAACGAATCCCGCAAGGAGGGCGAATTCCTTGTTGAAATCCTCGCAAAATACCCCAACATGATTACATATCCCGTAATCCTTGACATGGAGGAGGAGGAACAGCGCAACTACACCGCAAGCAAGCTGACCAACATGATTGAGGCGTTCTTCAAGCCTGTCATGGAGGCGGGCTACTACCCCATGCTGTATTCGTACAAGTACTGGCTTGAAACGGGTCTTGACATGAGAATTCTTGACAAGTACGCAATCTGGCTCGCACAGATTGACGACGAGGTCACATACGACGGCGGCTACTACATCTGGCAGTACTCGTTCACGGGCAGAGTGAGCGGCATTGACTGCGACGTTGACCTTAACCTCAGCTACCGTGACTTCCCGACGATACTGCGCAAGCACGGCCTTAACCATTTAAGATAATTTGCAATGATAAACCCCGCAGACTGATGAACGATGTCTGCGGGGTGGTTTTTATAAAAAAGCAAATCAGCCCCGTACCAGGCGATACGGGGCTGTAATACTGCATATAAAGCTTACGCCTTGTTAACGGAGCCGAACAGTTCCATCTTTTCCTTAACGGTTGCCTTGATAGCTTCAAAGCCGGGAGCGAGGAGCTTTCTGGGGTCGAAGCCCTTGCCCTGGAGGTCCTTGCCGTCTTCGATGTACTTTCTTGTTGCTTCCTGGAATGCGAGCTGGCACTCTGTGTTTACGTTGATTTTTGCAACGCCGAGAGAGATAGCCTTCTTAATCATATCCTCGGGGATACCTGTGCCGCCGTGGAGTACGAGAGGCATATCGCCTACCTTTGCCTTAACTGCCTCAAGTGTGTCGAAGCTGAGACCTGCCCAGTTTTCGGGGTACTTGCCGTGGATGTTGCCGATACCTGCTGCGAGCATTGTTACGCCGAGGTCAGCAATCTGCTTGCATTCTTCGGGGTCAGCACATTCGCCTGCGCCTACAACGCCGTCCTCTTCGCCGCCGATAGAGCCAACCTCTGCCTCAAGGGAAAGACCCTTGCTTGCGCAGATGCCTACGAGCTGCATTGTGTTAGCGATGTTCTGGTCGATGGGCTCGTGAGAACCGTCGTACATAACGGAGGAGAAGCCTGCCTCGATGCAGTCAAGTGCGCCCTGGTAAGAGCCGTGGTCAAGGTGGAGAGCAACGGGAACAGTGATGTTGAGGCATTCAATCATGCCCTTAACCATTCCAACGATTGTCTTGTAGCCTGCCATATACTTTCCTGCGCCCTCGGAAACACCGAGGATAACGGGAGAATTGCACTCCTGCGCTGTGAGGAGGATTGCCTTTGTCCATTCAAGGTTGTTGATATTGAACTGACCTACTGCGTACTTGCCTTCACGGGCCTTGTTCAACATTTCTTTTGCCGAAACTAACATACAACGTACTTCCTTTCAATTCTGCTGAAATTTTGTCCGCCTGTTATGTCCTCGGCAGACAATATTATAATAACATAAAATTGAGGAAAGTGCAACAATTTTTTAACAAATTGCATTTTTTGTACTGTTTGCCTAAATATCCGCCGTTTAAGGTTATGTGATATTATAATAGTACAAAAAAAGCGGAGCAGAAAAAATATTTTGAAAAAAGTCTTGCATTTTTATTTTGCTTATGCTATAATAATCAGTACGTTATGCAGATTTAGCGGAGATTTGCTCCGACACAGAAAGGACAGGCACAAAATCATGGGAATAATTGAAATCGTAGCGGCTGTGCTGCTTATTTTATCATCAATCTTAATCGTGGGCATCGTACTTATGCAGGATTCCAAGAAGGGTATGTCCAACGTTATTTCGGGCGGCAGCTCCGATAACTACTATCAGAAAAACTCGGGCAGAACAAAGGAAGCGAAGCTCGCAAGACTTACAAAATTCCTCGCTATCCTCTTTTTCGTTGTAGCGATTGCTGTAAACATTATCGCTATGTACTTCGGCAGCAGCAAGACAATCACCGATACAACTCCCCAGATTTCCACATCTACTTCCACATCCACAACAGCAGCGGACACAACCGCTCCCGCAGAGGATGCAGCAGCTGACACAACAACAGCGGCTGACACAACAACAGCTCCCGAGGCAACAACTCTTGCGTAATTCACTTAATAGCAAAATGAAATCCCGCCGTCGCACGACAGCGGGATTTGTTGTGTTATAAAAGTTACTTTTTCTTTACGGCAAGCATTAAAACAGCGCCTGCGGCGAGGAATGCTCCGCCGAATACTGCGGCGTCCGCAATTCCCGTGTCGGGGGTCGTTTTATCCTCCGCAGAGGGAGCGTCCGCTCCGTAGCTGTACCATCGTTCTTCCTCGGAAAAAAGAGGGAAATAACTGTACTGAACATTGTCTGCGTGGAGCATGAGCATAACGGTGTAGTCCGCTTCGTCGAAATGCCAGAAAGACATTTCTTCGTTAACAGGGTCGTAAACGCAGTTTTCGTTTTTAAGCCCCGCCGCAAACTCGTCATAAAGTGCGTTGGCGTCGTCGGCAGGAACGTAAAAATTCACGCCGTTAAGCCCAAGTGCACTTTCAACCACGCACAGGATAACGGTAGCGTCATAGCCCTTGAATTCG
>JAZNLN010000119.1:0-3555 GCA_045579125.1 Ruminiclostridium sp. | reverse complement strand
TTTATTTTTCTTATTTTTTTGATAACAGGAAAGGATTGATTGAATGAAATTTTCGATAGAAAGAAACATTCTTGCCGAGGCTCTCACGAGCGCAGCAAAGGCAAGTGCTACACGTTCGAGCATTCCCGCTCTTGAGGGTCTGCTGATAAACCTCAAAAACGGTATTCTGACCGTAACGGGCTATGACCTTGAAATGGGAATAAAGTGCATGATACCCGTAACGGAATCATTTGAAGAGGGCGAAGTAGTAGTAAATTCAAAGGTTTTCGGCGAAATGATAAGAAAAATGCCTGCGGGCGTTGTTAATATCCATACCGAAAACGAAACGAATGTTTTTATTAAATCGGGAGAAATCGAGTTCAATATCGCAGGCCGTTCGGGTCAGGAATATCCCAACGTGCCCGAGCTTAACCATGATATAAGCTTTTTCATGGACGAGCATGTTATCAAGAGCATGATTCGTCAGACTTTCCATTCAATTTCGCAGAACGACAGCAAGCCTGTGCACACAGGCGCAAAGTTCATCGTTGAAAATAATCAGTTAAGCGTTGTCGCAGTTGACAGCGTACGAATGGCAAAGCGTGAGGAAAAGGTAGAATATAACGACATCACTTTCGTAGTTCCGCAGAAAACTCTCGGCGAGCTGCTCCGCTGTCTGTCCGATGAGGAAACGGGCAAAAAGGTAATGATTTGTCTTGACCGTAATCAGATTTGCTTCTCCAAGGACGATTACATTATTATTTCGAGAATCCTTGAGGGCGATTTTATTGATTACGCAAAGATTATGAACTTTACCGAAAAAATGGAGGCAGTTATTAACGTCCGTGAGTTTGCGGCGTCACTTGACAGAACTTTGCTTCTCAATAACGAGAGATACAAAAGCCCTGTTATCTGCACGTTTGATAATGACAAGCTCGTAGTTTCCTGCCGCTCAAATATCGGTACTATCAGAGATGTGCTTGACATAAAGTACGGCAGCGAAAAGCTTGAAATCGCTTTTAACGCCCGCTACATGATTGACGCTATCAAAAACAGTGAGTGCGACGAGGTTCGTATTCAGTTTACAGGTCCGCTCTCTCCGATAAGAGTAGTTCCGCTTGGCGATAAGAGCTTTACGGCGATTATTCTTCCCGTAAGAAATAAATAAAAACACAAGGGGAAACTCGTGCAGGGTTTCCCCTGTTTGGATAAATGATTGTTTTAAGGAGAAAATATGGAACAGATTAAAGTAAATCCTCCCTTTATAAAGCTGGAGCAGTTTCTTAAATTCGCAAATATCGCCGAAACAGGCGGCATGGCTAAAATGATGATAGCTGACGGAATTGTTCATGTTAATAAGGAAGTGTGCACAATGAGAGGGAAAAAGCTCTACAATAACGATGTTGTAGAGGTTTATTTTGAGGAAGAAACTGTCGAGGTTATGTGCGTTATTGACGACGAGTAATATATGATTATAAAAAAACTGTCTGTAAAGAATTTTCGTAATATTAAATATGCGGAATTTGAGTTTCACGATAAGGTGAACATGCTCACGGGGAATAATGCGCAGGGGAAAACAAATCTTATGGAGGCGGTTTCATTATGCCTCGGAAAATCATTCCGTGATTCCACAACGGAGGAAATTGCGCCTTTCGACAATAAAAATGAGCAGATTGAAATAAAGCTCGATTTCATTTTTGACAACACTCCGCAGAAAATCAATACCCTTTCATACATTCAGAAAGGCAGCATCCGAAAGCTTTTGTTCAATGATATTGAGATTAGAGAGGCTGTAAAATTATACGGAGCGTTAAGATATGTAGTTTTTATACCCGAAGATTTATATATTGTAAAGGGAAATCCTCAGAAACGCCGTGATTATATTGATAATCTTACAGATATGATAAATCTTGTTCATCATTCTAAACTTTATGAATATAATAAGGCTCTGAAACAGAAAAATAATCTTCTGTTCAAGCTTGGCGATAACTGCTCGGATTATGCACAGGCGCAGTTGGATGTGTGGAACGAAAATCTTGCACGGCTCGGCGTAAATGTTATGTGCGGGCGGTTGAAATATTTTAATACACTTTGTAATTATGCTAATGAAATTTACAGTAAGTTAAATCAGAATGGGGAAAAGCTGCGGCTGGAATATGTGCCGTCGGCAGTGGACAGCGTGAGCGGGGAGAGTAATCCCGACGATATGTGCCGTTCATATTATGAGGCATTAGTGAACAGTGCCGACAAGGAAAGAAAAATGAAATACACAGTCGTCGGAGCGCACCGTGACGACATCGCTTTTTATATAAACAACATGCCGTCAAAGGATTTTGCGTCGCAGGGTCAGATAAGAAGTATCGCCCTCGCACTAAAGCTCGCCGAGGCAAGAATGATGAAAGACCGCTCGGGAGATTTGCCCGTCGTTATTCTTGACGACGTTTTAAGCGAGCTCGACGAGTTCAGGCGTGATTTTATAATTAAACATATTGATAATTTTCAAGTGTTTATTACTTGTTGTAATATAAATGAACTTGAAAAAATATCCGACGGCAGTGCATGGGAAGTGCAGGGCGGAGAATTCAGAAAGATAAGGTAAGGCTATGTATATTCATCTCGGCAGCGACGTTACTGTCCCGAAATCTGAAATTATCGGAATATTTGACCTTGAACGAATTTCTGTTCAGAAAAACGTAAATTACTTTCTTTCGCATTGTCAGAAATCGGGGAAAATTTACTACGTTTCGCTCGATATGCCGAAAAGTATCATCGTATGTCCCGACAGGGTGTATGTTAGCAATGTTTCGGCGGGGACGCTGAAGAAAAGGTTTTGAATGTAAGGAATATAAAAAGGAGTGCAGGGCACTCTTTTTTTTTGGGGCAACTCCCAAAGAAAATCCCCGCCGTCCATTATTGTCAAAACAAGAAATATAATGAACAGCTGCATTTTTGCATAAGAAAAGAGAGGCTGTAATTTCAGCCTCTCTACACACATGTTCGAAATCAGATAAAGTATTATCTGTAATGCACAAACCTATAAATTAAATGTATAGAAGTTTAGGTCAAGCCTTATTTAAAGGCTTGCGGGGTATGGGGCAGAGCCCCACTAAGTAAGGATGAGGGGTGCGGGGTGGAACCCCGAAAAAATATTAAAGCGGCCTTTTCGCCATAACTCCGCTTGCTCTGGGGTACTGTTTAGGAGTTTCGGACACCTTTTTTATAACAACAAGCGCACGCTTGTCGCCGCTCGGCAGGGAATACTCAATTACGTTTTCAAGCTTTCCGCCGAGTTTTTTTATAGCATTTTCTGCAAGCTCGGTTTCGCTTTCCGCTCCTTTGAGTGCGAGGAAATATCCGCCGACCTTAACATAAGGCAGACAGTATTCGCACAGAACATTCAGCTGTGCGACGGCTCTTGCTGTTGCATAGTCAAAGCTGTCACGGTACTGGGGTTTGCGTGCAAGCTCCTCGCTTCGTCCGTGAACGGTCGTGCACGGCTCTCCTATAAGCTCCGTCGCCTTGTCGAGATAGGTTATGCGCTTGTTGAGGCTGTCGATGAGCGTGAAGCGGAGGTCG
>JAZNLN010000118.1:0-7615 GCA_045579125.1 Ruminiclostridium sp. | reverse complement strand
AGGCTGTAATCAATGCTAAAAGTCTTTGGAAGGGGGTATGGGGGATAACCTTTCTTCAGAAAGGTTTCCACCGATAAATGCATATAAAACTTCTATATGGGTACCGCTCTCAAAACTGCGGGGTTAAAACTTCTGTATGGAACTGCGCCAACGTCCGTACATCTGATTTGAGGATAGTGTTTCAGAGGGGGAATTTCGCCTTTTTCAAAGGCCGCAGAACTATTCGCTTTCTGCCGCCTCAAGCAAATCCCCCGCCTGTTCCCATTCGGACAGCTGACGGTCGTATTCCTCCTGTAATTCGCCGAGCTTTGTTGTAAGCTCGGTTATTTTTTCGAAATCGGAGCTGTGTTCGGGCAGGGAGAGCATGCGGTTTATCTCGGCGATTTCTCCGTCAAGGCGGTCTATTTCCGCCTCGGCACGGGAAATTCTCGTTTTCAGCTTTCGGATTTCGCTTTCACGCTCCTTGCGCTGCTTGTAGTCGTTGATTTTAGGCTTTTCGGGCTTTGCCGCCGCAGTTTTTTCGCCGTCTATGCGCTCTTTCAGGGCGATGTAGTCGTCGTAGCCGCCGTCGATGGCTTCGATTCCGTTTTCGGTCATCATGCAAAGGCGTGTAGCCGCTTTATTTATCAGATAGCGGTCGTGCGAAATTACGAAAAGCGTTCCCGTGTACGCCTCAATAGCCGCTTCGAGCGCTTCTCTTGAGGTGATGTCGAGGTGGTTGGTGGGCTCGTCAAGCAGGAGCAGATTACAGCCCGACAGCATAAGCTTCAGCAGTGCGACCTTTGCTTTTTCGCCGCCGCTGAGGCAGGATATTTTCTTGAACACGTCGTCGCCGAAGAACAGGAACGAGCCGAGCGCAGTGCGGACCTCTGTCTGCGACATTTTCGGGTAGCAGTCCCACACCTCGTCGAGAACGGTTTTCGTATCGGTGAGGCCTGTCTGAATCTGGTCGAAATAGCCGATTTTTACGCCTGCACCGAGTCTGAACACGCCCTCGTCGGCGGAGTATTCCTTTGTCAGTATGCGGAAAAGCGTCGTTTTGCCGCAGCCGTTTCCGCCCATAAGGAACACTCGCTCGTTTTTGCGTATATCGAGGCTTGCGCTTCGGAAAACGTACTTTCCGTCAAAGCGTTTCGCAAGGGCGTTCGCCTGGAGCACTTCGTTTCCCGAGCTTTCACGGCATTCGAAACGGAAGTGCAGGGTTTTCGGCTTGCCCATCGGCTTTACGAGCTCCTCACGGAGCCTGTCGATCTGTTTTTGCTTGCTGGCTATTGTGACGTAGTTGTGCGCCTGATTCCAGCGCTTCTGCTGTTCGATTATGCCCTCAATGCGGCGGATTTCCTCAAGCTGGTTTTCGTAGTGCCGCATGGCGATTTCGTAGTTTTCCTCTTTCTGCCGCTTGTATTCGGTGTACCCGCCCTTGTATGCGGTCATGCGGCGGTTCTCTATCTCCAGCGTTTTCGTCGTTACCTTGTCGAGGAAATATCGGTCGTGAGAGATGATGACGTATGCGCCCTTGTATTCGAGCAGAAACTTCTCCAGCCATTCGCAGGCGTCTATATCAAGGTGGTTGGTGGGCTCGTCGAGCAGCAGCAGATTTGCCCCCGAAAGCAGCAGCTTTACGAGCTGTATTTTGGATTTTTCGCCGCCGCTGAGGACCGAAACCTGTTTTTTCTGTTCTTCGGCGGAAAAGCCCATTCCCGCAAGTGCCGACGCCGTCCGTGCCTTGTAGGTCAGACCGCCGTCCGCCTCAAATTTTTCCTGGAGCCGCATCTGTTTTTCAAGGTTTTCGGGGGTAGCCGCACCTGCGTCGATTTCGGCGTGCAGCCGTTCAAGCTCCGTTTCGCTCTCCATAAGGCGGGAGAATACGGACAGTGCCTCGTCGTATACCGAAACGGTGCTGTCACGGACGACGTGCTGTTCCATGTAGCCCATGACCGCCTCACGGCTCTTTGCGAACGTTCCCTTTTCCGGCTCCAGCTCGCCCTTCATAAGCTTGAAAAGCGTGGTTTTGCCCGTTCCGTTCATTCCGACAAGTCCTATTTTGTCGTTCTTGTCGATGTCAAAGCTCACGCCGCTGAACAGTATGTCGGCGCCGAAAGCCATTTCTATATCGTTTGCGCTGTAAATTATCATTTTCGTTTCCTTTGCTGTCGCATAAAAACGGCATTGGAGAATACCCCAATGCCGCATATTTCGGTGTCTGCTGCGAGGGTTACTTCAATGCCTCCTGCAGCTTGTCGATGTTTGCCTTGAAAGCCGCTACCGCCAGCTTTCTTTCCTCGGCGTTTTCGAAGTCGGCAAGGACGATTTTTTCGTCGCCCTCGTAGTTCGCACGGGCAAAGGACAGCACCTTTCCCTCGTTGTCCGACGGCACATAAAACGCCATATAGCACTGACCTGCCCATTTTCCCTCGTCAACGGAAAACGTCATCAGAAATTCAGCCTGCACGGGCTTTCCTTCCTTATTTTTTACTTCAAAAAATTTCTTCTGGGGTATAACGGTTATTTCGCTTGACATTCGGGCACCGTCCTTTCGTTTTTGCTTTGTTTATTCCGCCTCTATGTATTTGTAAGCCTCGTCGCACGCCTTTTCAAGCGCATCTTCGGCTCTTTTCAGAGTGGTTTCGTAATCGCTGGGGTTTTCGTATGCGAGTGCGGCGCCTGCGGAAATTTCTATCCGCACAACCGTTCCGTCAACGTCCATGAGCTTCTGCGCCTCACGCAGAAAGCGTGTAGCGAGGAACTGACCTGTGTTCGAAATGGATGCGTCCTTGATGAATACGCCGAACACATCGTCCTCAAAGCGGGCAATAGTGCAGTTGTCCATTCGGTTCGCACGCAGCATTTCCGCAAACACGAACATCGTTCTGTCGGTAAATTTCATGCCGAACTGGAACATAAGCTGGTCGTAATTGAGGATTTTCATAAGCAGCAGGCAGGGCGTACCGGAGCCCGAAACGAGCTCGTTTGCGTATTCTCTTTCGATAACGCTCTTTAAATACAGTCCCGTTGCGCTGTCGTGGCGGGCGTCGTAGATTTTCCTTATGTCGCTCGCACGGCGTTCGTTGATGTCGGTTATAAGTCCGATTACCTTTTCCGCACGGTTGTTTTCGGTCTTGATGCAGTTCATCGTGTGCCGTACCCATACCCACTCGCCGTTGCCGTTGCGGACCTTATATTCGTAGGTCATGCGCATATCGGGCATATACAGCAGGTGGTCAAGGTTGTAGAATCTGTCGAGGAAGTCCTCTCTGTACTCGGGGTGGATTCTTTCGGTGTACTGCTTATGGTGCATGGAGTAGTTGCGGCTGTCCTGTGCCTCGCCGAAAAGCTCCACATATCTGTTGGGGTTGGTTATCGTTATCGTGTCGGCGGCGAGGTCTACCTCAAAGATGATGTCCGTTACTGCCTGCAAAGCAAAATGGTACATCAGATATTTCTCACGCACCGTATTTTCAAGCTCGGTTATGCTGTTGGTATCGATAATTGCGCCGACAATTACTATCTGCTCGGAGCTTGTGTGAATAGAGCGGGCGTTGATGTTTGCGTTGATAAACTCACGGGGAGAAACACGGAACTGAACGCTCATGTTCATACTTCTGCCCGCTTTTTTCTTCAGCGAGTTGAACGACTCGTCGAAAATCAGCTTGTCGTCGGGGTGGATACGGGATTCGATTACATCGACCTGGAGAAGGTCGAGGTCGGGGTATCTTTCTCTCCATATATTCGGAATTACGAGCACCGATTCGTCGTTTCCGACGTTGTTGCGGAACGAGATGTCGGCCGAGCACAGCATAGCCTGCTCAAAGGTCGCCTCCATGTTTGCGGCACGGTCGTATACCGACTTTTTGCCGCCGAAGAGGTCGATGCTGTTCATGACGATATTCATGTAGCTTCCGTTCGAGGCGGTGGAAAGAATGTCCTTTTCCTCCTCGTTGAAAATGCTGAAAAAGCGTATTCCCGTGCGGCTCAGCGGCAGGAGAATGCGGCGGAAGAACAGCAGTATCGTAACGGCGTTTGCCGCCGCCAGCACATATCCCAGACATGCGCAGATAACGAGGAACAAGCTGAATTTATCGGAAACCACCACTCCGAGCCCTATCAGCAG
Organism: Ruminiclostridium sp.; assembly: GCA_045579125.1. Classification (GTDB taxonomy): domain Bacteria; phylum Bacillota; class Clostridia; order Oscillospirales; family Ruminococcaceae; genus Ruminiclostridium_E. The sequence continues at coordinate 3,504 of JAZNLN010000118.1, read as the reverse complement.
GAGAATAGTCGAAACCGCAACCAACGGAACAAGGTTTGCGGCTATCTCGGAGATAACGAGGGCGGTATGGGTCTTTTTCTGGATAGCGGCGTTTGCCTGTATAACATCTTTTTTCTGTTGCAAATTATCACCCGTTTCGTATGTTTTATAGTTACATACAGTTATATACAATTATTATACAATAAAAACGGCTTTTAGTCAAGTAAATTGCAAAATTATTATAATACAGCCGTTACGCCCGCCGGTAAGCATGCACTTCCTCCGAAGCAGGCATGCCCGCTCCGTCTGCGCCGTGCAGGCGACTTTCGCAGTACCGCAAAAAGCAGTTGAAAAAAACCGCCGCATATGGTAAAATATAAACAGAAAATAACGAGGAGGCGGTTTTTCTGGCAGAGGTTACACTGAACTATATAAACGGCAGGCTTATGCCCGTTTCGCTTATCGACGAAAAAACCGCCGAAAGAGCGAAAAAGCTGGGAATAGACCCTTATTCGACGGTTTTCATAAAGGGAAAGCCGCTTTCCGACACGGAGGGCGACAGGGCGGCGGTTATCGCAGAGGCTATTGCCGCAGGAAGCAGAATAGACTTCTGTCCTTTTGTCGAGGACGACGGAATTATCACCGTTTCGGAGCCCGAACTCGTGACATTCGCTGCGGTCGGGGCGACCCCGAAAACGGCGAAATACATAGCGAGAAAAAACCGCAGACACCTGCGCAAGCCCGAATTTCTGCGGCGGCGGCTGTACGACAGGATAACCCGCTCTCTTGACAAGGCCCGCTTCCGCATCCTCAACGCATACATGAAAGCGGCAATGGCGGACAGAATGTTCATCGCCCGCTTCAACGACGGCGAGTTTTACAATCACCTTTCCCTCAAGGGCGGCAGAGTCGGACACATCGAGGCGGAGGTGCTCATGACGGGAAAAGGTGCAAACAAGTACGTCAACATCGCCGACAGAGGCGTGCGGACGGCGAATATCGCACTTTACGCCATAGCCTGCAAAGGCTTTCCGTTCGAGGATATGTACTCCGTCGGCACCGTTTTCACCTTTCAGCAGAACAGAAATATCGACGTAAAAAAAGCGGACGCCGCAAACGAATTTTTCAAAATGGCATTCTGCGGCGAAAAACACAACCTTATAAAAGCCTATACGACCATGTCAGAGGCGTTTCTGGAGCTGCCCGTAATACCTGTGAACATGCGGGATATAAAGCTTCTGCGGGACAATTACGTCAGATATGCGGCGCTCGCAAATCTTGCGAGGGGGTATGAAATTGCGATGTCGGCGAACTCCGATTTCCGCCGCAAGGTCAGAAAAAACCTTATAAAAAAATACTGGACGATAAACGACAGAATATCCTTTTTTGCGGGATACAGAAAGGTCACGGAGGCATGCGAGCTCATAGCCGCCGCCGAGGACTACGACAACGAAGATTTGCTGCTTGCCTTTGAGGAGGCGTGCAGCTTTGAAAAAGAGGTTGAGGACAGGCTTGAAAAAAACTGATATGACCGCCTGCACGGCGTGTCCGAGGAAATGCGGAGCCGACCGCACGAAAGGCAGAGGCGTGTGCGGGGCGGGGGAAAGCATTGCCGCCGCAAGAGCAATGCCGCATTTCGGCGAGGAGCCCTGCATATCGGGGCGGAACGGCTCGGGAGCGATATTTTTCAGCGGCTGTTCGCTTAAATGCTGTTTCTGCCAGAATTTCCCCATAAGCAGGGACTGCTTCGGAACGGAAATATCCGAGGACAGGCTCGGGGAGATAATGCTGGAACTCTGCGATAAGGGCGTGCACAACATAAACCTTGTAAACCCGACGCACTTTACACCGCAGATTCGCCGCACGCTTGAAAAATACAAGCCGAGGCTCGGCGTTCCCGTGGTGTGGAACAGCGGCGGCTACGAGCTGGCGCAGACGCTGGAAACCCTTGACGGACTGGTCGATATATACCTGCCCGACGTGAAATACATAAGCCGTGAGGCGGCGGGGAAATATTCCGCAGCTCCCGATTATGCGGAGTATGCGTTTGAGGCGGTGTGCGAAATGCACCGACAGTGCGGAAAGCCTGTGTTCGACGGAGATATTATGAAAAAAGGACTGATAATCCGCCACCTCGTTCTCCCGAACGGCTATCACGACAGCATAGCAATAATGGAGCGGCTGGCAGAGCTTCTGCCGAGGGACGAATTTCTCGTAAGCGTTATGAGGCAGTACACGCCCTGCGGCGAGGCGGACAGGCATAAGGAGATAAACCGCCGCCTTACGACGTTTGAATACAGAAAGGTGCTGGACGCCTGCGAGCGGCTCGGGCTTGACGGCTTTTCGCAGGAAAAAGGGTCGGACACCCTTGAAATGACCCCCGATTTCAACCTTGAGGGGATAATCTGACGGCGGATTTTTTCTGCCCGTCCATGCGGCGTGCAGCCGCAGATTTTTCGGCCATTTTCCCCCGCAACCTGTATTTTACAACCCGAATTGTCAGTGTTTATGCGGGTTGCAACCGATAGTTGCGGAAATGAAAACTGAAATATGTTGTGCAACCGAGGGTCGGAGAGTATAATGAAATCATGGTCGGGGACGAAATAATCCCCCGAAAAAATAAATACATAACATACGAAAGGGAACGAAAATGAATATTGAGATTGCTAACAGATTTGTACAGTTAAGAAAGCAGAGCGGTCTGTCGCAGGAACAGCTTGCGGAGAAAATCGGCGTGAGCCGTCAGGCGGTAAGCAAGTGGGAGCGCAGCGAGGCGTCGCCCGACACGGATAACCTTATCCTGCTCGCACGTCTTTATAATGTGTCGCTTGACGAGCTGTTAAAGACCGACGACGAGATACCTGCTCCCGAGCCCGAAACAAGCGGCTTTACGGCGGGCGAAACGGCGGAAAGCACAGAAAACGCTCAAAACGCCGAAAGAAAGGACGAGTACGTCAACGTCGGCTGGGGCGGCATTCACGTTGAGGACGGCGAGGACTCCGTTCACATCGACAGCTCGGGCATTCATATAAAGGAACGCCACGGCGACACCGTCAGCATCGACGAAAACGGCATATTCGTCAACGGCAGGGAATACACCGCCGAGGATTTAAAGGGATTTCACAAGAGCGCCGCACAAGATTTTCCGTTCGCTGTGCTCTGCGTTATCGGGTATATCTGCATGGGATTTTTCATGAACCTGTGGCATCCCGGCTGGCTCGTATTCTTCCTTATCCCGATTTTCCACGGTCTTGTAAGCGCAGTAAGACGCCGTGACGGCAACAGATTCCCGTACCCCGTGCTTGCGGCGGGCGGATTCCTGCTTATCGGATTTCTGACCTCGCTCTGGCACCCCGCATGGGTAATTTTCCTCACAATCCCTATTTACTACTGGATTTGCTCGGCGTTCAGAAAATAAGGCGGACACGGTTAAAGGGCTCACGCCGTTTTAAGGCGGGATAATACAGAGACTCCCCAAGCGTAAGCCGATGCTAATACAGAAGCTTTATATGCATTTATCGGCGG
>JAZNLN010000117.1:0-6106 GCA_045579125.1 Ruminiclostridium sp. | reverse complement strand
TGGCGGAGACGGTGGGATTCGAACCCACGGAACGTTTTACCGTTCAAACGATTTCGAGTCGTTCTCGTTATGACCACTTCGATACGTCTCCGTATATACGGTATAACCGTGAAATCACTAAATTATTATACCGCATTTCTTTGATATTGTCAATAGTTTTTATTCATATTTCGGCTCACATGTTACATTTACGCCGAGCCTTTTGAAAATTCTCTCGTCGACCGAGGAGAGGATAACCGTAGAGTGCACCTCGCAGCCACGCAGTTTTGAAATCTGTTCCATAGCGAGCTTGGCGGTGTCGCTTGTCGTTGCGCATATGGACAGCGCAAGCAGGGTTTCGTCCGTGTGCAGGCGAGGGTTTACGTTGCCGAGGTGACCGACCTTGAGATTCTGGATAGGCTCAATGACCTGCGGCGACATAAGCAGTTCCTTGTCGTCAATTCCTCCGAAATATTTGAGAGCGTTAAGCAGCAGTGCCGACGACGCACCGAGCAGATTTGACGTCTTGCCTGTAAGTATCGTGCCGTCGGGGAGCTCCATTGCGGCGGCAGGTCCGTCGGTTTCCTCGCTCCTTGCGATAGCCGCCTCAACCACTTTTCGGTCGGACGCCGATGTGCCCGCTTTTTTCATAAGCAGTTCAAGCTTGTATATTTCTTCGTCGGATACCAGCCCCTGTCGTCTGCCGCAGAGAGCGATATAGTAACGGCGGATTATTTCCTGGCGTGACGCCTCACATACCGCCTCGTCGTTGATTATGCAGTTGCCCGCCATATTTACGCCCATATCCGTCGGGGATTTGTAGGGGGATTCGCCCGAAATCTGCTCAAACATAGCGTTGAGGACAGGGAATATTTCAACGTCACGGTTATAGTTTACAGCCGTTTCGCCGTACGCCTCAAGATGGAACGGGTCAATCATATTCACGTCGGCAAGGTCGGAAGTAGCCGCCTCGTATGCAAGGTTTACAGGGTGACGCAGACCGATGTTCCATATGGGGAAGGTTTCGAATTTGGCGTAACCTGCGGCGATGTTTCTTTTGTGCTCGTGATAGAGCTGGGAAAGGCATGTCGCCATTTTTCCGCTGCCGGGTCCCGGAGCGGTAACCACGACAAGCTTGCGTGAAGTTTCGATATAATCGTTCTTTCCGTAGCCCTCGTCGCTCATGATAAGCTTGATGTTGGACGGATAGCCGTCGATGTGATAGTGGTGATAAACCTTTATTCCGAGAGCCTCAAGACGGCGCTGGAATGCGTTTGCGGCAGCCTGTCCGCTGTACTGTGTGAGCACGACGCTGCTGACGTACATTCCGATTTTTCTGAACATATTGAAAAGGCGGATAACCTCGGCGTCGTAGGTTATGCCAAGGTCGCCTCTGACTTTATTTTTTTCGATGTCCGCAGAATTTATTGCGATAATTATTTCCGCCTCGTCCTTTAGCTGGAGGAGCATCTGGAGCTTACTGTCGGGCTTGAAGCCGGGAAGTACCCTTGACGCATGAAAATCATCGAACAGCTTTCCGCCGAATTCAAGATAAAGCTTTCCGCCGAACTGCGAAATGCGTTCTCTTATGCATTGCGACTGCATTTTTAGATATTGGTCATTGTCAAAGCCTATAATATTTCTGCACATTGAGGATAGTCATTCCCTTCCTGTTTAATAGCCCGCAGCTTTTCGTGCGGAAAAATAACACCTATTAAGTATATAACAAAATCGAAAAAAATTCAAGTGCTTTTTGACATTTTATTTTCCTACGCAGAATCTTTTGAACACATTGTCAATAACCGTTTCGGACGCACTTTCTCCCGAAAGCTCGGACAGTGAGCCGAGCGCTTTTTCGAGCATTACGCAGATTATGTCGGCGGTTATACCGCTTTCCGCACAGCCTACCGCTTCCTCCAGCTCTGCCTTTGCGGCGGCGGCGCACTGCCGCTGGCGTTCGTTTGCGATAAAGCCTGCGTTCATATCTATTTTTTCGTTATCGAGCAATTTGTCCGCCGCCTGTGCGAGTATTTCCGCTGAATTTTCGTTTTTTGCGGATATTTCCGCAATGCAGTCAAATTTCTCCTTCAGCTCGTCTGTTTCAATGAGATTTTCGAGGTCGTTCTTGTTTATTATGCAGATACAGCGCTTGCCCTCAAGATGACGCATAAGCCGTCTGTCGTCGTCGTTGAGCGGGCGGCTGCCGTCGAATACCGCAAGCACGAGCACAGCCTCCTCAAGCTTTTTAAGCATGCGTTCAACGCCGATACCTTCAACTACGTCGTCCGTGTCACGGATGCCCGCACAGTCTGCAAGCCGCAGCATATGGTCGCCGAGCATTACTGTTTCCTCAACAATATCTCTCGTAGTGCCTTCGATGTCGGTTACGATACTCCGCTCAACGCCTGCGAGCAGATTCATAAGAGTAGATTTTCCCGCATTCGGCTTTCCCACGATTGCGGTCGGAACGCCCTCACGCATAAGTCTGCCCGTATCGTAGGTCGCCAGCAGCTTTCCAAGAGAATTAACCGCTCTTTTCAGCGGAGCTATATCCACGCTTTCGCCGAGGATTTCGTCCTCCATTTCGTCGGGGTAATCAATCCATGCGCTGAGGGTTGCGGCGGTTTCGGTTATGTCGGCTTTTATTTCCTCTATTCTGCGGAACAGTGCCCCCTCACGCTGTGCGTTGCTGCATTGGAGATACTGCTCGCTCCGTGCATTTATGATGTCGCAGACCGCTTCCGCCTGTGTAAGCGAAAGCTTGCCCGCAAGCAGCGCACGCTTTGTAAATTCACCCGCCTCGGCAGGCTCCGCACCCGCATTGAGGCACGCCTGAAGAACACGGCGGGTAATGTAAATTCCGCCGTGACAGGTTATTTCCGCAACGTCCTCGCCCGTGTAGCTGTGAGGCGCACGGAACATCAGAAGAACGCCGTCGTCAAGGCGGGTTTCTCCGTCGTGCACCGAGCCGTAGCAGGCGGTATAGCCTTTCATTTCAAGGACGTTTCTGCTGCCTGCGGGGCGGAATACCTTTGCGGCAATTTCAGCCGCTCTTTCGCCCGAAATGCGGAGCATTGAAACGCCGCCCGACGCCATAGGCGTAGAAATCGCAACTATCGTTCTCATTTTTTCTTACCTCCGAACAGTCTGCCGAAAAATCCCGTTTTCTTTTCCACGGTTTTTTCTTCGGTCCGGGCTGTTTCGTGTGATTCGTTTTCTTCCTCGCCGTCCGACATAAGCTTTTCGAGGAACGGTTTTTTGTTCAGCTCGTCGCCGTTGTCCTCAAGCAGATACGTCCACACGGCAAACGGTCTCGGAATTTCGAAGTCTTCCGTTTTTGCGCACTCCGCAAGAATTTCTGCGGCGTCCGCCATGTCCTCTGCCACTGTTTCTTCGATAGTATCGTAATAGCTTTCGCATTCGATATTATACTCTTCGGCGGGATTTTTTCCGCCTATTGCCGAGAGGTGTATACCCTCCCGCAGAGCGGACGTAAATTCGATATATTCGCACCATTTCATGTTGAGGAGAGCGATGATGTATTCACGCTGAATTTCCGCAACCTTTTTCTCTCCGAATTTTCCGACAGCTTTTTTATATGCGTCGGGGCTGCTGTCCTCCCAGAAATGCGGCACGTTTTCTCCGCTTATAAATCTTGCCCTTGCGGAGAAAATCTGACTTCTGTGCTTTTCGCCTATCATCGTGAATTTCATCAGCAGCTTTCTTTCGTCGAGCATATCGCCCTCCGAAATCCGCTGTATTCTCATTACCTCACGGATAACGGTTTTGTCGGTTATTTCCTCGTCCGTAGGCTCCGGGTAATGCCGTGAGGGTATAAGTGACGACAGCTTGTATTTCGCCATTATCTTTTCATCGAGCGAAACAAACAGTCTGCTTTCTCCGACGTCGCCCTGACGGCCTGCACGGCCCTTGAGCTGGTCGTTTATGCGTGAGCTGTCGGCGAGGTGCGTGCCGATTGCGTAAAGACCGCCTGCCGCCTCTGCCTCCGCTTTTTCCTTTTCGTCGCTGCCTCCGAGCTTTATGTCAACGCCTCTGCCCGCCATGTTTGTAGAAATGGTGACTGCGTAGGGCTTGCCTGCGTTTCGGATTATTTCCGCCTCCGCCTCGTTGTTTTTTGCGTTGAGGACTGCGGCGTTTTCAATTCCCGCATTTTTCAGCAGTTCATAAAGCTCCTCGCTGTCCTCAATCGACGGCGTACCGATAAGCACGGGCTGACCCTTTTCGTGCGCACGCACGACCTCGCTCACCACTGCGTTCAGCTTGGCCTTTTTGTTTTCGTAAACGGTTATCGGATGTTCGGTTCTCTGCGACGGAGTGTTCGGCTCAACCTTATACAGTTCAAGGCCGTAGTGTTCGGAAAATTCCTGTTTTGCCGCCTCTGCCGTCCCCGTCATTCCCGACAGCTTTCCGTAAAGCCGCACAAAAAACTGGAGCGGGATGCTGCCCATTACAACACCTCTTGCGCTTACGGAAAGTCCGTGCAGAAGTTCGACAGCCGCTTGGAGCGTGCCTGCATAGCGGCGGTTCTGCGCCACTCGTCCCGTAAATTTGTCGATTATGCAGATTTCTCCGCCCTTTACGATGTAGTCCTTATCCTCGCAGAGCACATACCTTGCTTTCAGACAGTCGTTTATCTTCGCAAGGAGCTCGTTGTTTTCGTCGTCGTAGATATTGTCGATTCCGTAGTGCTTTTCCGCCTTTGCCGCACCCTCCTCGGTCAGCATTGCGTTTTCGGTTTCGAGGCTTATTTCGTAGTCCCCGTCGGAAAGCGTGCCTGTAAATTCGGAGATTTCGGGCAGGTCTGCGTCCTGCTTTGCGGCAAAGCTGCCCGCAACGACAAGGGGTATTACCGCCTCGTCGATAAGCAGGGAATCCGCTTCGTCTACGATAGCCGCGTCGAAACCGCAGTGCACGGTTTCTTCCTCGCTGTACGCCGTAAAGTCACGCAGATAATCAAAGCCGCATTCCTTTGCCGTAACATAGATTACGTCGTTCCTGTACGCCTCACGGCGCTCGTCGGACGTCATAGCCTCGGTAACGTACGCCGCCTTTACTCCGAGCAGGTCGTAAACGGGCTTCATCCAGCCGCAGTCTCTCTTTGCGAGGTAGTCGTTGAATGTAAGAACATGAACACGGCGTCCCGAAAGTACGTTGGCATATACCGCAAAAACTGCGGCGAGCGTTTTGCCTTCGCCCGTGGCAAGCTGTACGATGTTTTCGCCGTACAGACCGAGAGCAGCGTGGAGCTGGCTGTCAAACGCCGTGAGGCCGAGCGCTTTTTCCGCCGCTTTCAGACATGCGGCAAACGCAAGCGGTATTCTTTCCGATTCGGTCGCCGCCTCCGCTTTTTCCTGCAGCTGTTTAAGAGTGTATTCCGACGCATTTCTGCGTATAAGCTCAATAATTTCCGTTTCCTTCATATTTTTTCCTTTCAGATGATACTGTTATCAATTATATCACAACGAATGCCCAATATCAAGAATATACTTGCATTTTTTTGCAATAGCGTGTATAATTTATATTGTGTATCCACAGCCGTCGGAGATAAGAAAATGCGGCGGCTTTCCAAATAAAACCGAAAGGATTTTTTAACTATGCAGTCAGCCATTATACTCGCCGCAGGAGACGGCAAAAGAATGAAATCGGAAAAGCCCAAGGTGCTCGCAGAGGTGCTTATGCAGCCTATGCTTGAATGGGTCACGGACAGCGTTAAGGAAAGCGGCATTTCCGAAATCGGAGTTGTTGTCGGAAACGGCGCCGAGCTTGTAACGGAGTTTCTTGAAAAGAAATCCGTCGGCTGCAGAACGTTTATACAGTCCGAGCGCAAGGGCACGGGACACGCCGTGATGCAGGCGGCGGAAATGCTTGAAAAAGGCGGAGATGTTCTTGTTTTGTGCGGCGACGCTCCGTTTATCGACAGCGATACAATCACGCAGTCGTACAGATGCCACAGCGAAAACGGCAACGCCGTTACAGTTGTTACCGCCGAGCTTGAAAATCCCGCAAGCTACGGCCGTATAATAAGAGAAAACGGCGAGGTAAAAAAAATAGTCGAATACAAGGACTGCACGCCCGAGCAGGCGGCTGTCCGGGAAATAAACAGCGG
>JAZNLN010000116.1:0-11169 GCA_045579125.1 Ruminiclostridium sp. | reverse complement strand
CTCGTGAGCGATTACAGCTTTACATTCAGGCTTGGAGATAAGCTGCTTTTTTCAAAAATAGTGGATTAAAGGAATATTTATATGAAAACTATTATCGTTGGCGGCGGAAAAATAGGTTATTACCTCGCAAAAACTCTGTATGAAAAGGGATATGACCTGTCTGTTGTCGAAAGTGATTTTACAGTGAGCAAAAATATCGCTGATACGCTTGATGTACCGGTAGTATGGGGCGATGGCACGGATGCTGACACTCTGAGAAAGGCAGGCGCCGAAAAATGCGATACTATTATTGCCATTACGGGCAGGGATGAGGTTAACCTCGTTGTATGCCAGGTAGCAAAGCACTGCTTTAATATTGCCAAAACAGTCGGTAAGGTAAACAGCCCGCTAAATATGAATACAATGAAAGCACTGGGTGCAGATATTGCTATTTCCTCGACAGATAACATAATAAGACTTCTCGAAAGGGAAGTGGATAATCATCGTATAAAGGAGCTTGTTGCTTTAAACGACGGAAAAGCTGCTCTTTTTGAGGTCAGTCTCCCCGAAAATTATGTTTTTTCCGGCAGAGAATTGATGAGCATATCGCTTCCCGAGAGCTGTAACATAATATCCATAACAAGAAACGAGGATTTTATTATTCCGAGAGGTAAAACAAAGCTTTTCAGCAATGATTTACTGCTTATAGTTTCATCGACGGGTGCAGTAAATGAAGTGCGAAGATGCCTGAAACTAGGAAAGTACGAGTAACTGCGAAATAAATTCAACTGTTTTTTGGCATGTATATTGTGCATTGTGACAAAATATGACATAACACAAAGAATTGGCTTGTAATTTATGATATTTTATGTTATAATTTCTAGTATATGAAAAAATGTGTATAATTTTAAGCATTGGTTTAACGGCAATGCAATGCAAAATTAACAGAAAGAAGGAAAGAAAAAGAAATGAAATCTCCGTATACAGTCGATGAACTGAGCCGTCAGCTCAATGATATTCTGGAATACGACTTCAGAGTTTCTCCCAAAGAGGCTAACGCAACACAGATTTACAAGGCGCTGTCCAAAATCGTTGTAAATTACCTCAAGGAAAAGCGTCATATGTTTATGACACGCAATAATTCCGAAGGAAAAAAGCAGGTGTATTATATTTCTATGGAGTTCCTTATGGGACGTTCGCTGAAAACATCGCTTTTCAACATCGGACTTAATGAAGCGGCAGAAAAGCTGTTAAAGCGTGATTATAACCTTAAAATTGATACAATTTACGAAGAAGAACCTGACGCAGGTCTCGGAAACGGTGGTCTTGGCCGTCTTGCGGCATGCTATATGGATGGCATGGCTACATGTGCTTACCCTGCAACAGGCTACTCAATTCTATATGAATATGGTATTTTCAAGCAGAAGATTATCGACGGCTGGCAGTCCGAGCTTCCCGATAACTGGCTTCCCGGCGGCGAGGTATGGCTTGTTCCTGTGGCTGACCAGGCTATCGAAGTTCATTTTGACGGCGAAATCAAGGAATACTGGGATAACGAGTATCATCATATTGCACATACCAACTATACATCTGTAATGGCTGTGCCTTATGATATGTATATTTCCGGTTATGACAGCAAGGGCGTGTCAAAGCTTCGTCTTTGGAGTGCGCAGAGCATGTCCTTTGACATGAGCGCATTCAATGCAGGCGATTATGCAAACGCTCTTGGTGCAAATAATATTGCTCACGCTCTTACAAAGGTTCTTTATCCCAACGACAATCATCTTGAGGGTAAAGCACTTCGTCTCCGTCAGCAGTACTTTATGTGTGCAGCGTCTGTCGGCGATATCGTTATGCGCCATATGAACACATACGGTACGCTTGACAATCTCCATTATAAGGCTGCAATTCATGTAAACGACACTCATCCTACGCTTGCAATCCCCGAGCTTATGAGAATACTTCTCGATGACTGTGGTTACAGCTGGTCTAAGGCTTGGCATATCGTTTCCAACACATTTGCATATACCAACCATACAGTTATGGCTGAGGCTCTTGAAACATGGGATAAGGATCTTATTCAGAGAATCCTGCCCAGAATTTACGCAATTATCTGTGAAATCAATGCTCGTTACTGCGAGGGTCTCCGCAACCGTGGCGTAGAGGATTACAAGATTGACTCCATGTCGATTATCAGCAACAATAAGGTTAAAATGGCTAACCTTTGCGTTGACGCATCCCACTCTGTAAACGGCGTATCAAGACTTCATTCTGAAATTATCAAAAACGACATTTTCAGACTTCAGCATGAAGATAAGCCTGTAAAGTTCAAGAATGTCACTAATGGTATCGCATATCGTCGTTGGTTGCTTCAGTCCAACCCGAATCTTACAAAGCTTCTGAGCGAATGTATCGGAGATGGATTCAAGAAGAACGGCGCAGAGCTTTCCAAGTTCAAGCTGTTTGAAAATGATAATAAGGTACTTGATAAGCTTGCTGAAATCAAGAGAGGCAATAAGCTTAATCTTATTAAGTATATAGAAGAAACATCGGGTAGGACTGTAAACCCTGACAGCATTTTTGACGTTCAGGTTAAGCGTCTGCATGAATACAAGCGTCAGCAGCTTAATGCAATGCATATTATTGATGAGTATAACTACCTTATCAATAATCCCGATGCGGATTTTGTTCCTAAAACATATATCTTCGCATCAAAGGCTGCTCCCGGCTATTATATGGCAAAGCAGATTATAAAGCTTCTTTGGTGCATTGGCGAAGAACTTCGCAAGAACGACAGAATCAAGGATAAGCTTTCCGTTATTTTCCTTGAGGATTATCGTGTAACACTTTCCGAGCTCCTTATGCCTGCTGCCGAAATTTCTGAACAGATTTCTCTCGCAGGTACCGAAGCAAGCGGTACAGGCAACATGAAGCTTATGCTTAACGGTGCTCTTACAATGGGTACTTACGACGGAGCCAACGTTGAAATTCATGAGCAAGTTGGCGACGACAATATCTTTATTTTCGGTATGAGTACACCTGAAGTTAACGTTATGAAGCAGAACGGATATGTTCCTGAAGGCTATTACAATAACAACGGTACAATCAGAGCTATCATTGATAAAATGTATGATGGTTTCAACGGTGCTAAGTTTGACGAAGTTGCTAATGCCCTTCGTTATGTTGACCAGTACATGTGTCTTGCAGATTATGACAGCTATGCAGCTGCACAGACTCTTGCAAGCAATACCTATAAGGATGTTCACAAGTGGAACAAGATGTCGCTTAATAATATTGCGGGCGCAGGTATTTTCTCTGCTGACCGTTCTGTTACTGACTATGCTCGTGACATCTGGAAGCTTGACTAAACAGTAAAATCTGTTTGACTTTTGTTTAATACAAGGCCGCTGATTTCAGCGGCTTTGTTGTTAACAAATCAATTTTGTACATGTTATTTATATTTATAAACAATGGTGGTGCAGTATGAACAGACCGATTTTTGATTGTTTTGATACAAAATACAAAAATCCATTTGGTGCTATTGAATGTAACGAAGAATGCCGTTTCACTCTTCGTTTTCCGATAAATTTAATGCTTGACGAGCCTACGCTTGTTGTATACAGACCGGGTTTTAAGGACAGGTATATTCCTCTTGAATTTACATCTATTATAAACGGCAAGGCGGAATATACAGGAATTTTTCGTCCGATGAATACAGGTCTGCATTTTTATTATTTTACGCTTTTAATTGACGGACATAGAAGATACATCAAAAAAAGAGGACTCAGCGAAGGTGTTCTTGAAGGTGATGATGTTTTCCAGCTCACGGTTTACGAAAATGGTATGACAACGCCCGATTGGCTGAAGGGTGGGGTTATGTATCAGATTTTCCCCGACCGCTTTGCATCAAGCAAGACAAAGCATGCCAATATCCCCTCTGACAGAACTATCCATTTTGATTGGAATGATACTCCTGAATGGAAGCCTGATTATGCCGGCAAGATTACAAACAGCGACTATTTCGGCGGAGATTTAAAGGGTATCGAACAAAAGCTTGATTATCTTTCAGATCTTGGCGTAACGGTTATTTATCTTAATCCTATTTTTGAGGCGCATGAAAATCACAGATATAATACTGCAAATTACGAGAAAATAGACCCGTTGCTCGGTACTGAGGAAGATTTTGTTCGCTTGTGTGAAAAAGCTAAAAGCAAGGGTATAAAAATCATCCTTGACGGAGTTTTTTCTCATACAGGCGCAGACTCTATATATTTTAACAAGACAGGCAGATACGGAGATAACGAGGGCGCATTCAGAAATCCCGACAGCCGATTCAGAGAGTGGTACAGCTTTATAAATTACCCAAATGAATATGAGTCATGGTGGGGTATTACTACGCTACCTAATGTAAATGAAAATAATCCCGCATATACGGATTATATTTGCGGCGACGGTGGTATTTTGCAGAAATGGATAGACAAGGGTGCAAGCGGCTGGCGCCTTGACGTTGCTGATGAATTGCCGGATGAATTTATTGATAATCTTAACAAATCGGTTAAATCCAAGGGTAATGATAAGGTTATTTACGGCGAAGTATGGGAGGATGCGTCGAACAAGGAAAGCTACGGCGTTCGCAGACGTTATCTTGTGGGCGGACAGCTGGACAGCGTTATGAACTATCCTTTTAAGGAAAGTATTCTTAATTATGTCAAGTATGGAAATCCCAATGACCTTTACGGCGGAATTATGCCTATTATCGAGCATTATCCAAAGCCGTCCACGGATATTCTTATGAATTTCCTTTCTACACATGACACAGAAAGAGCGATAACACGTCTTGCGGGTGATGATATTGGCTGGAACGGCCGTGATTGGCAGGCAGAGCGTTATCTCTCTCCGCAGCAGTATGTGTATGGTGTTGCTCTTATGAAATGTGCAATGGTACTGCAATTTTTCATGCCCGGCATTCCTTGTATTTATTATGGAGATGAGGCGGGTCAGGAAGGCTACAAGGATCCGTTCAACAGACGGACTTATCCTTGGGGCAGCGAAGATGTTTCGCTTATTGAATTTACTCGTGAGCTTTCTGCGATAAGAAAGCAGGGCGGAATGTTTGCTAAAGGCAGTTTGAAATTTATAGAAATTACATCCGAGCATTGCATTTTTAGCCGAATAGACAGCGAAACAAATGAAACGGCAATTATTATTTTGAATAAATCTAAAAAATCATTTAAGTACAATGTTCTTGATTTAATAGGAACATGTACAGAATACCGTTTTATGAGGAAAAAAACTTCGTTTGTACCTCCGTTTGATTATGAAGTTATTTTTGCAAAGTGAGTTTGAAAGGGGAAAATATGGCAGATATTTATGAATCAGGCGAAAATTATCTTGAAACTATTCTTGTTCTCGGAAAAAAAGGTGATGTCAGATCGATAGATATTGTGCGTGATATGAGCCTTTCAAAACCGAGCGTTTCCCGTGCTATGGGTATACTCAAGAAAAACGGATATATTGAGATAGATAAGAAAGGATATATCTCGCTCACTGAAAGCGGCAGAGATATTGCAGAAAAAATATACGAAAGGCATCTTGTGCTTACAAGGTGGCTGATGAGTATAGGTGTGCCTGAAGAAATTGCGTCGGAAGATGCGTGTAAACTGGAGCATGCCATAAGCGCAGAATCGTTTGACAAGCTAAAGGAACATCTTGACAAACATCATGGCGGTATATAATAAAAAATCCCGAAACTTTCTAATGTTTCGGGATTTTACTTTTGTTTGATATGTGTGTGACAGTTACTTGTTTTTAAGCAAATCTATAATTTTATAGGCAACCTTATAAACATCTCCGCAGCCGAGTGTAATTATTAAATCTCCGCTTTGAGCGTTTTCTGCAACATATTCGGCAACCTCGTCGAATGTAGGAAAGGTTACTGCGCCGCTTATTTTTTCGCATAAATCTTTTGAATATATATTGTAGGTGTTTTTTTCACGG
Organism: Ruminiclostridium sp.; assembly: GCA_045579125.1. Lineage (GTDB taxonomy): Bacteria > Bacillota > Clostridia > Oscillospirales > Ruminococcaceae > Ruminiclostridium_E. Next base: position 5,193 of record JAZNLN010000116.1, on the reverse strand, counting down.
CTGCCCATAATTTCAGTCAGCACTGTTTTGTCGGCAATCGCAAGTACCTCGGCAAATTCATCCAAAAGGGTAGCGGTTCTTGAGTAGGTGAATGGCTGGTGAACTGCCCAGACACGTTTAAAACCTGTCATTTCCTTTGCTGTTTTCAGTGTCGCTCCTACTTCGGTAGGGTGATGAGCGTAGTCGTCCGCAACAGTTATTCCGTTAATTTCTGCAAGGCGTTCAAAGCGTCTGCCTGCGCCCCAGAATGTTTTAAGTCCTTCGTTAAGCGATTTTACTGATGCGCCGAGAGTAAGTGCGGCGGCGCATGCCGCTGTTGCGTTGATAACATTGTGTTCTCCCGGAACGAATATCGAAATGTCTGAAATTTTACCTTTTTTACCCATTAGCGTAAAATCAGTTTGAAAATCCGATATTTTTTTTATGTCAGCAGCGTAATAATCATTGTCGGCAGAGTATCCGAATGTAATTCGTGTGCCTGCAAATGTACTGTCGTTTACCGCTGTTTTTGTGTTTTCGTCATCTCCGTTGTAAACGAGATATTTACTTGTTAAATTACAGAACTCTGTAAATGAATGACGAAGATTGTCCATTGTTTTGAAATAATCAAGGTGGTCTGCGTCGATATTGAGTATCACAGATAAATCGGGAGATAATTTAAGAAATGTATCTACAAATTCGCATGCCTCGCATACCATAACATCGCTTGTTCCGTATCTTCCGCTGCCGTCTATTGCTTTGAGTTTTCCGCCTATCACGGCTGAAATATCAATATTGTCAGCGAGGAGTATATGCGTAAGCATCGACGAAGCGGTAGTTTTTCCGTGTGTGCCCGAAATACAAGCGGCGTTTGAGTACCAGCTGGTAACAAGTCCGAGCAGGACACTGCGTTCGATTACGGGTACTCCGCTTGCTTTTGCGGCAATAAGCTCGGGGTTATCTTCCATTATTGCGGCAGTATGAACAATCAAATCCGCCCCCTCTATGTTTTCTGCTCTCTGGCCCAGCTGAACAGGTATACCCATAGCACGCACGGCCTTGAGTGTTTCTGTTTCGTTATTATCGGAGCCTGTGAGATAGTAGCCTCTTTTATGAAGTATCTGTGCGAGAGGATACATTCCGCTGCCTCCGATGCCTATAAAATGTATATGTTTTTTTCCTGTGAGAAAGCCTTGCATATTTTTTTCCTTTCGTAGTATATTTTATCCTCAAATGCAAAATATAATGTCGTTAATAACATATCGCAGAAAGGGTGCAAATATGAATATTACCGACATCAGAATAAGAAAATTGATGCAGGAGGGAAGACTCCGGGCAGTTGTTTCCATTACGCTTGAGGACGCATTTGCCGTCCATGACATCAAGGTCGTTCAGGGTGATGACAGGTTGTTTGTCGCTATGCCGAGCCGAAAAGATGAAACGGGAGCGTACAGAGATATCGTTCATCCGATTAGCTCGCAGGCTCGGGCAGATATAGAGAGCAAAATTCTTGAGATGTATCAGGAGCAGGTTGACGAGCAGGGAATACAGCAATGAGCACTTATTTTTGGAGCATAGTATAAGCCTTTAATATGGAAAGCTGGGTTTTTGCGTCTGTTATTTCATTGCTCATGACCATTTCAACAGCTTTTTTGAGCGGTATTTTCTCAACATCAAGGAATTCATCATCGTCAAGGTCCTGATTTGCTGCGTGCAGTCCCTTGGCGAGGTACATATGGATTATTTCTGTGTCATATGCGGGTGTAGGAGCAAGACAGCCGAGATAGATAAATTCATCGGCAGTCATACCTGCCTCTTCACGGAGCTCACGCTTTCCGCATTCGAGATGGTCCTCACCCCATTCAAGCTTTCCTGCGGGTATTTCGGTCATTACACGCTGCATAGGGTATCTGAACTGCTTAACCATGAAGATTTCTTCATGGTCGGTCAGCGCAACAACGCATACTCCTCCGGGGTGACGTATTACGTCACGTTTTGCCGTTTTATTGTTTTCGAGCAATGCTGTGTCGCTGTAAACCTCAAGGACAGAGCCCTTGAAAACAAGCTCGCTATTGATTTTTGTTTCAGATAAGTGCATTTTTATTCCTTTCGCAGTTGGTGTTAAATCCTATCTGTATTTTTTATTCCTAATATTTTCAGTGTTGTGATTATAGCATTATAAACATAATATGCGGAAGTTTCGCATGCTGAATGCTTTTGATAGTAATACTCATTAAAATCCTGCGCAAGGTTTTTTATAGCGTCGCACAAGGGTTTTAAGGAATGTGAATAAGCACAGTGGGCAATAACGTCCTTAACAGAACATGCTTTTAGGCATAAAAAACGTGATGTATCGTCCAACTCCCGCATGCTGTTTTTATTTGATAATGTTTTTTTGCACAGTGAACATGCTTTTTGGATTGAGAAAAACGGATTTTCCGTTGTTTCTTCGTACATTTTATCAAAATCAAGCACAGCGACATTTGTCAGCAGAAAAAAACGCAGATAATCAAGAGGTATTTCGTCTTGTATATTATCTGCGGATAACGGATTTCCGTTATGGGTCAGAGAAACAGGCATGCCTGCTTTTGTGAAACGTGTGCGTGCGAGGGGAATGAAGATGTCGCTTGTTTTGGGGGATACATTGCATTCAATTCCAACCAGATGTTTTTTTGCATTTTCGTTGCAGCTTGTTATATCGTCGGCTGTCAATATATCAACTTGATTTCCGCAGTATTCGTACAGGTTTTTTAGCGCCTCAGCATATATTTCTGTTTTTAATTGTGAAATTGAATTGTTTTCCGCCTGAATTGCAATGCATATTTTATCATTACGGCTTGGAATATTCAAATTAAAATAGTCCTTGGCAAAAATACAGTCTTTTGTTTTGAAATTTATAAATCCGTTTTGCGATAAAGACACTTCGGAAATGCAAGTGCCGTACATGTCTGACGCTTCTGCTATCATTACGGAAAGAAGTTCGGGAGCGATACCGAGTGTTTTTGAGCTTATTAGTGCCGCATTTGAGCAAAGATGACCGTGATTAAGCATAACATCAAAACAGGGGAGCGGCTTGGGCGGTATTACGCCTGTTCCTACAAGTATACCAAGCGCATTAAGGATTATTTCCCGTACGTCGTTTTTAGCTGTTTCAAGACTGTTCATTGATATTTTCCGTAACGGTAATTGTCATTTCATTGCTTGACATCAGTGAGGAGTTTATATCGAGTGTGTATTTGAAATATATTTCTCCGCCGTTGTCTGTCATAGAGTTTGAGATTTCGTCTGTCTGAACGCCTATGAGAAAATCTCCGTATGGTGTTCCGTAGTGGCAGTGGTGCTTTTTTTCCGTATCAATAATAAGTGTGGAATTTGCTGTACCTTTTCTGGTCATCGTAACAATCTTATCACTAATATCGAGAGTAACTGTGCTGCCCTGGAAACCTGTTGCTTCGCTTTCTTCGTAGGATAACCGGAGCTGATTTTTATATTTTGATAATGTTCCGAGCGTAAAAAGTTCTATAACATCGGATTCGCCGTCAACTGTTGTTGTGGATTTGATATTTATATTTACATTTTTTTTCATTGTTTTTCCTTTAATATGTGCCTGTCGCAAGACCTATCAGCTTATCGAGAAGCTCGGGGTAGGAATATCCAAGCTCACCCATAAGCATAGGGAATGCACTTTGTTTTGAAAATCCCGGTATTGTAAGTACACGTTTGCAGTATACATCATCCTCTGTTACAACAAGTGATACAAGAGTGTAGCCTGTGCAGCCGAGAATCTGGAATGCCTTTACGGATATATCTTTGATTTTCTTCGTGATTTCAAGGGAAATCGTATCGTCAAGCGTAAAGCGACCCTGATAATTTGCATATTTTGTTTCGGTTTTTTCATGCACTATCTCGCCGATTTCGGATGTTTCAATATTGTATGCGTTACCTACAACCGCACATTCAACATAATTACCCGAAAGGAATTCCTCAACGATAATCATATGATTGTGGGAAAATGCGATTTTTATTGCTGATTTCAAATCATCTGCATTATAAACAATGTTTTCACCGATAGAAGATGTACAGCTTGTTGCTACAACTGTCATCGGATATGACATTCTGTTTTCAATTATTTCGATGTGGGAATCAAGCTCGGAAATATCAACTCTGTCTATGCAGTAATATTTCGGTATTTTAACTCCGTATTTCTTTAAAATCAGATTTGTCAGCATTCTGTCGTTGCATATTGCTGAAGACTGTGTATCCGAGTCAACGATAGGTATTCCCGCAAGCTTGCAAAGACCCTGTATACGTCCGCATTCGCCGAATTTTCCATGCAACGCAGAAAAAACAACATCAACTTTCTGGAATGTTGTTGAGCCGTCTGACATTATCTTTATGATGCCTCTGTGGAGACCGTCTGGGCTGATAATAGCGGAGCAGCAGTCGGAATCTGTCTCCCATGAGCCGTCACGGATTTTTTCGTAATCACCCGGAAAATAAAGCCATCTGCCTGCTTTGGTTATGCCGATAGGTATAATTTCGTATTTGTCACGGGCAAGACCGCCAAGAATTTCATATGCGGAACGAAGAGAGAGCTTGTGGTCCTTTGAGGCTCCTCCGAATAAAACTGCAACACTTTGTTTAGCCATATAAATCTCCTTATGTTTTATCATCTTATTATACCATATTTAATAATTATAATCAAGACTTTTTTGTCGTTTTAACCTATATGGCATATAAAAATGCCCCAAGCATATCTGACTATACCTGGGACATTTCAGTATTTTATTTTTTCTTCTTGGAAAGAAGTGTAAAGCAGCCCGACATAACCATTATTGCAAGCGATGCAGATGAAATTACTACACCCGTAATAGGATTATCGTCTGAATTGCCGGAGGATGTACCATAGGAATCATTTGTGTTTTCCGAGCTTTCTCCGCTGTTTCCACCTGCAGGAGGATTGGTATTTTCTCCGTTTGTGCTGCCGTTATCATCGCCGGAGGATGTACTGCCGTCGACATCGTTTTTGTCGCTGTCGTTGTTTTGGTTATCGGACGAATTATTATCGTCATTGTTTTCGTCCGAAGAATTGTCGTTTTTATCGTTTTCTTCTGACGAATTGTTGCCGCCGTTTTCACTTGACGAGCCGCCGTTGTTGCCGCCGTTTTCACCTGATGAGCCGCCGCTGCTGCCGCCGTTTCCGCCAGATGAGTC
>JAZNLN010000115.1:0-5994 GCA_045579125.1 Ruminiclostridium sp. | reverse complement strand
GTGCAGAACAAAACGGAGCGCAAGACCGACACGCCTCAGTGCGTCGGTTCCGTCAGAAAACATGCTAATCCTCTGATATAATGAAAGCCGACCCAAGGGTGTACCGAGGGTCGGCTTTATTTTATGCCGAATATTTCACCGTCTGTATCCGCATCCTGCAGCCAGCCCCGCCATGTCCTCGGGCAGAGGCGAGCTTACGCATATACTCTCCCCGCTTATCGGGTGGGAAAAGCATATCTCGCCGCAGTGAAGGGCGTGCCTTTGTATATCCGTGCAGTCACCGCCGTACAAATCGTCGCCAAGCAAGGGAAATCCGATATGCGAAAAATGAACTCTTATCTGATGAGTGCGGCCTGTGTTAAGGGATATTTCAAGAAATGAAAGCCTTTCGCACGAAAACAGCACACGGTAATCGGTGGACGCAAACTGCCCGTCGTCACGGACTGTACGTCCGATAAGACTGCCCTCGGCCCGTGCTATGGGTGCGGTTATATTCCCGCAGTCGCCCTCGCTTCCGATTTTCCCGCCGACAAAAGCATAGTATTTCTTCGTCACACAGCCCGAAAGCTTCGCCGCCGAAAGCTTGTTCTTCGCCGTCACGCACAGACCCGACGTGTTTTTGTCAAGCCTGTTTACCGAGCGGAAAACGCAGTCGGGATACAGCGCCGAAAAATAATTCGCAAGCGTATCTCCGTAGTGCTTGGGGGACGGATGGACGGGCATTCCCGCAGGCTTGTCAAACACCGCAACGTCGCCGTCCTCGTATGCCAGCGGCACAGCAAGTTCGGGATTGGGCGGTATTCCGCTCTCGTCCTTGAGAAAAATACAGAGCTCGTCGCCGCTGTGAAGAATGTCAATCGTGCGGATTTTGGCGCCGTTAGCCGTGAGGCGGTCGTCCTTTTTCAGCTCGCTTATTATAGCCGACGAACAGCCAATGTGCCGCAGAAAAGCCTGCGCACGTTTTCCGTCAAAGCTGTCGCCGATAACGTATCGGAGCTTCCTCATTACAGACACCCCGTAAGCCGCATGATAAGTTCCGCTATAAATACAGCGCCGCATGCGGAAAGCGCAACGGTCAGCAGGCCTCTTTCAAAATACGCCAGCACAGCGCCGATAATCAGTCCCGCCGCCGCAGAAAACGGCGACGATGTTGACGCAAATATCGCAGGAAATGTCATTGCACTCAGCACTGCATAGGGTATGTAATAAAGAAACGAAATCACAAAACGGTTTTTTATCTTTTTGCGGAACAGCACAAGCGGGAGCGCACGGATAAGATATGTAACGCCCGCCATTATTCCGATGTACGCCAGAATTATAACTATATCGTTCATTGCAGCTCCTCCGTTTCTTTAACGGGAAACAGCAGTGCGCCGAGCGCCGACGCCGCTATCGCCGCAATTATTATAACAAAGCCCGAGTTATTTCCGCTGAACACAGGCACAAGCCTTAACAGACAGCTTACAGCAGCCGCCGTAACAAGAACGGGAAGAACTGCCCTATTCTTTTTTGAGGGCGGAATTATTATCGCAATAAACATTCCGTAGAGCGCTATCCCGAGCGCAGAACGCAGCTCTGCGGGAAGAAAACCGCCCGCAACCGCTCCGAGCAGAGTGCCCGCCGTCCAGCAGATATACGGAAGCACGGAAAGTCCGAGCATGTATTTTTTTCCGAGCGTGCCATTCTGACCCGACGAAACGGCAAATATCTCGTCGGTAACGGAAAAAGCAATAAACGCACGCCGTGGGGTTGATACGCTTTCGTGCATTTTCTGCGACAGCGACAGCGACATCAGTGCATACCGCAGATTTATAACAAGCTGCGTTACCGCCATTTCAACGAACGAGCCGCCCGCCGCCATTATGGAAACACCCGCCACCTGACCCGCCGAGGTCAGATTTGTCATCGAAATAAGCACGGACACCCACACGGGCAGACCCTCCATAACGCAGAGTATGCCGAACGCAAACGATACCGAGAAATATCCCAGACCTATCGGCATTCCGTGGATAAAGCCCCTGTGAAAATTGTTGTTGTCAGGCGTGCTCATAATGGTTTCACCATAACATAATCATCCATAACAAAGCCGCTTCCGATGTCAGCAATCTGCTCCCTTTCGACCTCAAAGCCTCTTGCCTTGTAAACCTCAAAGGAGGGGTTGTTCTTGTTTACCGTGAGGTAAACGGCGTTTTTGCCCATGCCGCTCGCAACTCCTTCGACAAACGACATCATGCGGCTGCCGATACCCTTGCCTCTGCACGAGCTGCGGAGATAGAGCTTGCTTAAAAACAGCCTGTCGCCGTCGGGTCTGACCGAAATAAAGCCGATGTATCCCGTGTTTCCTTTTACGAGATAGTGGCTGTATCCCTCGTTCAGCGCATTCATAAGCACATCCGCCGTAAGGTATTTTCCGAGCATATATTCAATCTGCTCCGAGGAAAGAATTTCTTTGTAGCACTCCCGCCAGATTTCACAGGCAAGCGCCTGCATTTCCTCCGCCTGCACGGCGGTCGTAATTTTTATCATCTGTATCATAAGCTTATCGCCTTTCTTTTTTATACCATTATTATACCACACAGTATGCCTTTTTTCAACAGAATTTTGCTAAAGTATTTGATAATACGGACGAAATAACATATACGGAGGTGATTATATGAAAGGAACTCCCATCGGCATTCAACGACCTGCGCTGACAGCTGACAGCAGACACAGCGGCGGAGTGAGTTTTATGAACAACGAATATGCGGAGGCTGTTTTCAAAAGCGCTCTGCCCGACTGCGTGAAGCAGGAGGATAAACAGAACAGCGAAAACAAGGACACATTCCGGCTTTCCCCCGAAGCGCAGAGAAAGGCCGAGCTCGCAAGGCTGAAGGAAGAAATGAAAAACGCCGACGAGCAGGCAGAGGCGGCGGGCGAAAGCATGAAAATTCTGTCCCGCTGTATTAAAATTGCGACACGCATTCTCAACGGCGACAGAGTGCCTCTCAAGGATATGAAATACCTCCAGGAAAACGAGCCCGATATGTTCAAGCAGGCGATTACCCTGCGTCGTATAAATCCCGAGCCGAAGGAATACGACAGCGTGCTTGAGGACGAGGAGGAAGACAAGACGGAGAACACGCAAGCCTCCGACGGCACCGCTGCGGATAACAGCTCCGCTCCGTCAGGCACGTCTCCCGACGCTCCTGCAGACTCCCCCGCCCCGCAGACATCCGTTGATATTTCATGCTGAAAAAAACTCCCGAGCGGTTTAAAACCGTTTCGGGAGTTGATTGTTATATGGTTAAAATTATGCGTCAAGCGCCTCTGCCGGACTGTCTGACTTGGCGGAGGTTTTTTTGCGTTTTCTCTTGTCGCCACGCACTATCTGCGGTTCCTCGCCGTTAAGCACGCATTCTTCCGTCACGATTACCTTTTCAATCGACGTATCGCTCGGAGAAACGAACATAATCTCGGAAAGTATCTCCTCAATTATAGTACGCAGACCTCTTGCGCCCGTCTTTCTTTCAATCGCCTTGCGGGCAATCGCCGACAGCGCCGCATCCTCGACCTCAAGCTCAATTTTGTCAAGGCCGAATAAGTATTTGTACTGCTTGATTATTGCGTTTTTAGGCTCAATGAGGATTTTTACGAGCGCTTCCTCGTCAAGCTCGTCAAGCACCGTAATAACGGGAAGTCTGCCGACAAGCTCGGGGATGATACCATATTTTACAAGGTCCTCGGGAGCAACCTTATGCAGCAGTTCGGTTATCTGACGGTTCTTGTTTGCGCCGACCTCTGCGCCAAAGCCCAGCGCCGCCGCACTCACTCTGCCGCTGATAGTCTTTTCTATTCCGTCGAATGCGCCGCCGCAGATAAAGAGGATATTCTTCGTGTTTATCTGAATAAACTCCTGATTGGGATGCTTTCTGCCGCCCTGCGGAGGAACGTTCGAAACCGTGCCCTCGATTATTTTGAGCAGCGCCTGCTGTACACCCTCGCCGCTTACATCTCGTGTAATTGATGTGTTTTCCGAGCGGCGGGAAATCTTGTCGATTTCGTCGATATAGATTATACCGTGCTCTGCCGCCTGGATGTCGTAGTCTGCCGCCTGGATAAGACGGAGGAGAACGTTCTCAACGTCCTCGCCGACATAACCTGCCTGTGTAAGCGTGGTAGCGTCGGCAATGGCGAACGGTACATGCAGCACCTTTGCGAGCGTCTGCGCAAGCATAGTCTTGCCCACGCCCGTTGGACCGAGCAGCAGCACGTTGCTCTTCTGGAGCTCTACTTCGTTTCCGTCGTCGCCGTCGTTTATCAGCGTGCGCTTATAATGATTGTATACAGAAACGCAGAGGGATTTTTTTGCCTCCTCCTGTCCGATTACATACATATCAAGCACGTCTTTGATTTCCTGCGGCTTTACTATATTGCTTTTCTTTGCCGTTTCGGAGGATTTCCGTGACTTTTTCTTCGCCGCAACGGGCTCAACGTCGCCCTCGTCAATCAGCATCTGGTACGACGCCATAACGCATTCATTGCAAATAGCGCCGTTTTTGGAATATAACATTCGTGCGACACGGTCGTCTGTCTTGCCGCAAAAACTGCATCTTAACATATCTGCTGTGTCCTTTCGCCGATTATCTCTTTTCGATAATTCTGTCAACCAGACCGTACTCCATAGCCTGCTGTGCGGACATAAAGTTATCTCTGTCTGTATCCTTTTCGATAGTTTCAAGCGGCTGACCCGTCATCTCGGAAAGAAGTCTGTTCATCTTGTTCTTGATATAGATGATATGGTTAGCGTGAATTTCAATATCCGACGCCTGTGCACGGCCTGTGCCGCCGAGGGGCTGGTGAATCATGATTTCGCTGTTGGGGAGAGCAAGACGCTTGCCCTTTGCGCCTGCCGCAAGCAGGAATGCGCCCATCGACGCCGCCATACCCATACAGATTGTCGAAACGTCGCACTTGATGTAGTTCATCGTGTCATATATCGCCATGCCGTCGGTTATTGAGCCGCCGGGGCTGTTGATATAAAGGCATATATCCTTTTCGGGGTCCTGTCCCTCAAGAAACAGGAGCTGCGCAACAACAAGTCCTGCCGTAACGGAGTTTACCTCCTCGTTAAGCATAACAATACGGTCATTGAGGAGTCGGGAGTATATGTCGTACGCTCTTTCCCCTCTGCCTGTCTGTTCAATGACGGTTGGTACCAAACTCATAAAATCATCCTTTCTGTCGTTTCACTGCCCGCATTATTTCCGAAAGCATGTTAATTTAGCAATTTCCGCCGCACGATAATAATACCGTGCGGCGGCTGTTATTCTGATATGCTTTTATTATTCTGCTGCTGTTTCTTCAGCTGCAGCTGCCTTCTTTGCTCTGGGCTTTGTTACCTTTACGTTTTCCTTAACAAGCTCGAATGCCTTTTCAACCTTAACATCCATCTTCAGGCTGTCAACGGAGATAATAGCCTTAACTCTGTCAACATCCATGTTGTGCTGTTCGGCAAGCGTCTTGTACTGTGCCTCAACGTCCTCTTCGGTAGCGTCGATATTTTCAAGCTCAACAATCTTTTCAAGAGCAAGACGCATCTTAACCTGTGTTTCTGCGGGCTTTCTGAAGTTTGCTCTGAACTGCTCGATTGTTGTACCTGTATACTTGAGGTAATCGTCAAGCTTGATGCCCATGTATCTGTTCTTGTATTCCCAGTCACGAACCATATCGTCGATACGGTGCTCGTACATAACCTCGGGAACTTCTGCTTCAAGAGTGCCTGCAACTGCTTCGGCGAGGTCGTTGTCGAACTTAACCTGTGCCTGGTTTTCGGCAGCTTCTTCAAGCTTCTTCTTGAGGTCAGCCTTGAGCTCGTCAAGAGTATCGAATTCGCTTACATCCTTTGCAAACTCATCGTCAAGCGCAGCAAGCTCCTTGCCCTTGATTTCGTGAATCTTGCACTTGAAAACAGCTTCCTTGCCGGCAAGCTCTGCTGCCTGGTAGCTTTCGGGGAAT
>JAZNLN010000114.1:0-6900 GCA_045579125.1 Ruminiclostridium sp. | reverse complement strand
CTTGATCAGGTTCTTACCGGCGTAGCGTCTATTATTATCGACAGCAGCGACAGGAGATATTATATTAACGGCATAAAATCAGATGTAGTGTATGAACTGAGCAAATACGACGAGGATTATTATAATTTCATAGGAGTTTACAATGCGGATGAAAATATAATTGTTCTCGGTGTTCTGAATGAGAAAAATGATGAATATATGGTAATTTTGGATAAGGATGGAAACGAAATAATTGAGCCTCTCAAGGGACGTGCGGGCTTGGTTTATATTGAGGGAAACAAGGTAATCAGCACAGGAGAACTCGGATTCATTCTTGACTGCGGCACCGGTGAAATGATAAAGAAAGCGGATAGCGGTTACAAAATTAAGGAATATGACAACAATAGCGGAATGATGCTCGTACAGTCTGACGGCGCATATTACCTTGCAGACATTTCCGACCCCGACACTCTCATTAATCCTTTTGAAACAGCCGAATAAAACAACAAAAGCGTGAGCTGCAGAGCCCACGCTTTTTCTTATTTTAATATTCTTACTGCGGCAACGGTTATATCGTCTCCGTGTTTTTTTTCGGCACTGTTCCGTGCCGACGAGGCTATTATTTCAACCATTTCTTCCAGCGAATAGTCGCCGTTTGTGACATTTTCAAGCCACGTTCTGTTGATTTCCGCACCGTCGGAAACCATAAACACAATGTCGCCGTCGGAAACGGTGAAAATGCTGCTTCTTGTCTGAACGGAGTGATTTATTCCGACAGGCGTACCGCTGCCGTTTATGACCGAAACCTCCTTGCCGCATTTTACATACGAAAATGAGCCGCCCGCCTTGACGATTTCCCCTCGTCCGCTGTAAAGGTCAATTTTGCATATGTCAAGGGTCGCAAAACTCTCGTCGCCTGACTTTACAAGCAGGGCGTTGTTGAGCATGCAGATTGCCGTTTCGGTATCCACTCCGCTCCTCAGCAGCTTTATAAGCATGCCGCAGGCGAAAGCGGCGTCTATTCTTGCACGGCTTCCGCTGCCCATTCCGTCGGATATAATGGCGAAAAGGTTTCCGTGTCCGTCTGTGAATGTGTCAAAATAATCTCCGCAGTAAGCGTTCTGTCCCTTGTTGAACTGAAAATATTTCGTTTCCGCACAGAATTTTGCCCGCTCAAACATTGTTATTTTTGTTTTTTTCATGTCCGTATGAATTTCGGGTAAATCCATTTCTCTCTGCAATGCGGCGGAGGTTATTTCGCATAAACGCTCCCGTGCAATATCTGGAACGCCGTCGCCGTATGCCTCGACAGTCATTTTTCCGTCTACAATTACAACCGAAGCGGTGACGTTTTTCATTCCGTGATTTCGCAGTATTTTTTCCGCAGCGAGCGATTTATCCGCAGAGATAAGATTGTTTTTTTCGAAATCCTCGGCGGTTTTCGTCATCAGCTTTTCGGTTGCGTTAAGCTGTGAAATCAGGATTTTCCGCATTTCGCTTATTTTCCTGTTAGCGATATTTGCATTTACATATGCGGAGTATTGGCAGTTAAGAGCCGCCGCAAAGGCTGTTTTGCGTGTGCAGCGTTCAGAGAGTGCGCCGTAGAAATCCTCTCCCGTCGCCTGCCTGCCGAGCCTCACGGCTGATACGATGTGATTCATAATATCTGCGGTCTGATTATATTCCTCGCCCCAGCATATCATATTATTCTTGCAGTTGCGGCATATTTTTTCGCATACGCTCGTATACACCCACGAAATGTCCTTTACGCATTCCTTGTCGAGTGCGTCGGATGTACGCAGTACAGCGTTCTGTATCTCGCCCATTGTATTTCCGATTTCCCGCAGTTTGTCGGAAAAGATGTGCAGCGGCTCACTGCTTTCGAGGGTCTGCCGCTTGCTTTTTGATATGATATGTTCAAGCTCGTCCGTAGGCGCCGCCGCAAAAAGCAGTGATGAAATCAGCATATTAGCGGTCAGCATTAGCTCACGTCCGTTTGCTCCTGTCAGAAAAGCAAGAACGGCGGCCGTCAGGAGAGTACCTGCGGCCTGCGTTATTTTTCCTTTCGGCGAAATCGCCGCTCCTGTCATTGCCGACGCAGGCAGTATTACACACCATACGGCATTTTCTCCGTTCGCCAGAGCGGAACCGCAGCAGCCGAGCGCAGCTGCCGCCGCAGTTTTTGCAACGCCGTATTTTTCTCCGCACACAAGCGACACGAGCCCGATAAAAACAGCGCTTGCGTTCAGTATATGAAATTCGGCTCCCGAAACTGCGGCGCAGATAAACGTGTAAATTACACATGCCGCTGCTGTTGATGCGGCGCTCCTTGGAAGCGATTTTTCGCTTTTTTCGTAACAGTCACGCAGTACTGCCATAGAGTAAGAGCATACGCCGCCTATTGCCGCAAGTCCTGCTGACATGAGTATTTCTGAAACTGCCTCTGCTGTAAAAAAGCCTGATATAAAAACTGCGGTCGCAGTGAAAAAAGCGCATACAACCGAAGTGTGCTTTTTTTCTGCGGGCAGTATCAGCCGTACCGCACCCACCGCAAATACTGCGGCAAGGTCGGGGAGAGTATGAAAAAAGTCACCGCCGGACAGAAAAAAACCGAGACAGCTTCCGCAGAACGACCATACGCATTCCGCTCCGTACAATCCTGACATAAACGCTGCGCCGAATGGGGCGTGCAGCCCGAACAACTCGGCAAAGGACAGCACAAATGAAATCAGAATTATAATCGGTATTTTCAGATAGGCAGTGACTGTATTTTTTTTAAAGCAGGTGTGTTTTATTAGCTCCTCCATTTTTACAATCCTTTCATATGTATTATTTTAAAATATAATACAATATAAAAGCTGTAAAAAATGTCGTAACCTGCGTTATGTCAATTTTTTTTGATTATTGCATTGTATAAACGGACATAATCTTCCATTTTAAGCTCTTCTGCACGGGCAGTTGACTTAATGCCGCAGGATTCCAGCAATTCCGTCATTTCTGCTTTAGGTATTTTCAGCTCGGCGGAAACAGGATTGGCAAGCTGTTTTCTGCGTTGTGAGAATGCGCTTCTGATTATTCTGAAAAACAGCTTTTCGTCCTCTACTTTTGGCTTTTCGTCGAGAATGGTCAGCTTGATTACTGCACTGTCTACATTCGGGGCAGGCATAAAGCTGCCTCTTGCCACTTTGAACAGGCGCTCGGGCTTGCAGTAATATCTTACTGCGGCGGTTATGGCTCCGCACTCACGCTCGCCCATTTCCGCACACAGACGGTCGGCGGCTTCTTTCTGCACCATTACAGTTATAGACTTTATCGGCAGCCTTTCTTCAAGCAGGCGCATAATTATCGGAGAAGTGATGTAATAGGGGAGATTTGCGCAGACAACCACGTCCATTCCCTTGAATTTTTCTTCAATTACCGATTTTATATCTGTTTCCATAACGTCGGCAAAAATAATTTCAACGTTGTCAAATTCTTCGAGAGTTTCTTCAAGTATGGGTTTGAGCGAGGTATCTATTTCTATCGCCACAACTTTTTTCGCACGTCTTGCAAGCTCGCTTGTAAGAACTCCTATTCCCGTGCCGATTTCAAGTACGCCGCACTCCGGCGTGCAGCCGCCCATTTCCGCAATACGAGGACATACGGACGGATTTATGATAAAATTTTGACCGAGGGATTTCGTGAACGAAAATCCGTGGCGTGAAAAAAGGTCTTTTATCGTGCTGATATTGGTAAGCTGCATTTTGTTTTCCTCTTGATAATTATACTACGGAGATAATTATAGCACATATCAGCGGATATATCAACCGAAAAAATAATTTTTTAGGCATATCTGTCCATATGTATATGTTATAAAATTGCCAAAGTAAATATGTGTAAGATAACCAAAAAACAAAAATAAGCTTAACTTTTTTTAGTTTCTGCCGAAATAACAAGTAGCTGTGATTATCAGGAGGTGTTTTTCATGGCTTTTGATTCGCTTCACGGACAGAAAGTAGTCTCTGACAGGACGGGAGAAATGTTTATTTTTTCGGACTATTTTGCTGTTTATAATAATACATCGGACAATCCCTTTGTTTACAGATGGGACGAGATTGAGGAAATAACGGAAACGCCCTCGGGAATGACGTTCAAGGTTTCCGAAAACACGTATTTCGTTCCTTACAGTTCATTTACAAGCAATGCTCATCTGCTTGTTTCGAGGGCAATAATCGAGGGGCAGATTGCAAATAACCCCGAAATAAGCTATAAAACCCTGCATCGTATCCTGCCGATAAAATCCAATTACAGAAAAATTGGCCTGAGCGATACGATGTACAGCGGTACAGGAAAATACTGCGCCAGAGATATAAATTCCGGATATGCGGCGATGCAGTCGTCGAAGTTAAGTAAATTCCTGTGGGTTATAGGACTTGTTGTCGCTATTGTTTTCTTTTTCTCGCTTTACATTTTCTTTGCCGAGATAGAGGACAACTGGCCGTATTACGTTCTTATCGCCGCACTGGGCGGAACGATTATATCAACGCTGCTTTTTATAATTTTTTCTCTCGTTTCCAAGCTCCGTTTCAAGGATTACCAGAAACTTGACAGGGCGACCGACGAGGAGATTTTATTTATCGTCAGCGCAGACGGCTTTGCGGCTATTGAGAAATGCGCTTATGCCGAGGGCGAGCTTATACCCTGGAGCCGTGCGGAGCTTTACTACGAAACGAAGTACACATATGTAGTTATACTAAAGGATAAATCCTTTTTGTGGCTTCCGAAACAGGTGTTTGAAAAAAGCGCAGTCAGCGCTATTTCAAGCTTTATCGTTTCGCACATTCATTGAAGGGGGTAACGTAAATGAAAAATTCAATTTTGTGCGAGCCGCTGAAGGTAGATGAAAAGGAATTTCTCCTTGCAAGCATAGTCAACGACAAGGGTTGTATCGGCGTGTGCCGTACATCCGGCTCCAAAAAAACAAAAAACGATTCATTCTTTATAGGAAGCGAGGCGCTTATCAGTATGGCCGTTTCCGATACAGGAGACGATTACGCTGATAAAATGATATGGCAGACATCGAGTATAGACAAATGTAAAAATATTATCAATTCAAGGTTTTCCGCCTGCGTCGATAATTATTTTATGCAGAACGGCGATTTGCAGAGATCGGTACGGCCGATTCTTGAAATGCTTACGAGCGGTCTGTATGTAATTCATGTTGAAAAAATGATTCCGACAGACGGCTGTTCGGGTTTTTTCTGGAATTCGTTTGCAGTGAAGCATGAGTTTCCGTGCTCGTCCACGCTGCTGCGTAATATCGGGACCGAAAGGAATTACGTTCCGTGCTTCCTGGTGCCTACCGAGAATTACGGCAATTATTCCGAATCCCGCATGCAGATAAGCAAGGAAAAAGCAAAGGCAGGATTCAGGCTCGGAGGAATTGCATATCACCTTACAGGTATGTATTCGGCGCTGCTTGAGGGGCATATAAATGCTCTTATATCGCTTTCCGCAGGTGCAGATTTTTACTGCATACTGATTGAGCCTGTCACCAATGTAAAAATTGAAAACGGAGTCGCTGTTTCGTTGTATTGCCCATACGTCAGCATACCGATTAACAGCATGCCAAGGACGATGATGGAGAATTTTCTCCTGAATCGCAGACTGTCATTCCCTGACAATTTCAGCGAAATTAACGCTAAATCGGGAAAGGTGATGAAAAATCTCTCACGGCCGCATTACTTGTCGGACGCTCTTGTTAAAAAGGTTGAGCAGCAGCCCGATTGTGAAATGATAGCTACCACATATTTTATAAAGGAGCTTACGGACGAGCAGATTGACGCCCTTCTCCGTGGGGAAACAAAAATTGAAGAAAACACAATAATTTCCGCCAATCTTTATGAAAGCCTCGTATCCGCATGCAATTATTTACATTATACGGATATGAAACGATTTGTCAGGTTTGCGACGGAAGTTATAAGAAATCCCGATTTTTCCGCAACGCACAAATTTGTGGCAGGCAAGCTGCAATACATTATTAAATCCGAAATATACGGACTGTTTGTGGAAATTGCTTCAAGCGAGGATTCGGTTTATGCGCCGCTTAAAGAGCTTGCCGAAAAATACATTTCGGTATACGAAGAAAAAGCGGCGGCAAAAAACAGCGGTATTGCGGCTCCGGAGGAAGATTTTACCGAGAGAAAAATGTATTCTTCGGAGGTTCTTGCGATGGAAATCGAGAAAAACAGAAAAAGATGATGATTTTACCAAAATAAACTCTTTTTTTTGCTTGACATTTGTCAAATTATATGATAAAATATTTGTAATACTTAATTAAATAAGTAATATTATCTCAAATTTCAAGGAGGAAGATATGAGAAAGATAGGACAAAAATTACTGGTTGTAATTATTGCAATCATTGTATTAACTGAAGTTATTACATTAGTTCTTGCAGTATCTCTTTTCCAGAACTACAATCAGTCAATGCTTTCCAATGAGGCTCAGACGGGTGTTAACGTATTAAAGGCAGACGTTGAAAACGAGCTTCACAGACTTAGTGAAATCGAAATGAATTGGGCAGACAATTCAACTATTTCTGCTGCACTCCAGAGTGCAAACACTGCAGTTATTTCCATTTCATGGGATAACAGCAAGCAGACAGAAAATGACTTCTGTGCAATTTTTGACGCATCGGGCAATACAGTTTGGAAATCCGCCAACTATGCTCTTGCATCCTGCGATATTTCTTCAGCTCTTGCAGGAAACACGGTATCAGGTGTTTTTACCGACAGTGCTGTTGATCTTTCGCTCAGATATATGGCGCCGTTAAAGAATGCAGGCGGATCTATTTACGGCGTTGCAGTAATCGGTATGGATATGTGCGAGTACGGCTATCTCGACGAGGTTGTTGAGAAAGTCGGATCGTAGCCATGTCGTTC
>JAZNLN010000113.1:0-18545 GCA_045579125.1 Ruminiclostridium sp. | reverse complement strand
TGCCGATAAGGTTGTCATAACGTCCGCCGCCCGCAACCGTGCCGCCGAACTGCTTGCTTGCAACCTCGAAAACTGTGCCTGTGTAGTAGCCCTGAAGTCGGATCGTAGCCATGTCGTTCTGTGAGCCAAGGAGTTGCAAAGCTGTATTGTCTTCCTAAGCCCGCTTGGCCTCCGACTTTCTGCCGATAAGGTTGTCATAACGTCCGCCGCCCGCAACCGTGCCGCCGAACTGCTTGCTTGCAACCTCGAAAACTGTGCCTGTGTAGTAGCCCTGTCCTCTGACGAGCGAGGGGTCGTATTCAACCGTGTACTCGTCGGAAAGAGAATTTGCCGTTTCTATTATGTTTTTCAGCGACGCAATTACCTCTGCGCCGTTTTCGCCGCAGTATTCCGCCATGTCGTCAAGCGTGAGCTTGCCCCTTGAAAGAAGCTTTGCGAGCCCCTCGATAGCTGCGGCAGGCATACCCTTTTCTGTCAGCTCGGCTGTCACGCCGTCAACACCGATTTTGTCAAGCTTGTCGAATGTAACCGAAACCGTGTCCAGCGTGTCCTCGGCAAAACCGAGCGCTGTCAGTGTGTTGCGGAGCACCTTTCGGTCGTTCACACGCACCGTAAACTCGCCTATTCCTATTTTAAGCAGTGCCTTTGCCGTTACCGAAATAAGCTCGATTTCAGCACAAGGAGAGTCTGTTCCGAGAATGTCTATGTCGCACTGCACGAACTCACGCAGTCTGCCTCTCTGCGGCCTTTCCGCACGGTAAACCTTGTCAATCTGAATGCATTTGAACGGAGAGGGAAGGCTGTTGCGGTTGTTGGCATAATATCTCGAAAGCGGCAGAGTGAGGTCATAACGCAGACCAAGGTCGCACAATGCGCCTTCATCAACGGGCTGAGCGTCAAGTGCCGACTTCAGCTTATCGCCTCTCTTGAGAATTTTGAAAATAAGATTGAGGTTGTCGCCTCCGTCACTTTTGTCAAGGTTTTCTGCGCTCTCAACAGCGGGTGTGTAAATACGGGAAAATCCGCTTGCCGTATATGTATCAAGAATAATCTGCATAAGACGGTCACGGTTAGCGGCGGCGGCAGGAAGATACTCCTGCATGCCCTTCTGCGGTTTTATATTCATATTTTACGTCCTTTCATACACGAAAAATTACATTTTTATACTTGTCCAGCGCAGCCAGCAAAATCATTCCGAGCACGCCGCAGGAGATTATCTCGCCCGCTCCGACAGTCGCCATAAGGAACGGAATTCCGTCGGGCACGCCGTATGCATACGCCAGCACAAACGGCACAATCACCGTATTCGCAAGTATCGGAGGAACAGGCGCAAGCCATTTCCTTTTTCGGAGCAGCCGTGTAAGCACAGCGCCGATAAGCGTTGCAAAACTTCCGAAAACTATGTCCCATAAGGCACAGCCCGTAAGCGTGTTGGCAAGCAGACAGCCCACAAACAACCCCGGGATAGCGGCGGGAGTAAAGTACGGCAGAATTGTCAGCGCCTCTGAAAGCCGTACCTGAATGGCGCCGCTTGAAATTCCGAGTGCGGCGGAAACGTAGGTCAGCACGACGTAAACAGCCGCAATAGCCGCAGCCTGCGTGATTAAAATTATTCTGTTGTTTCGCATGGTTTTCTCCTTAGTTTTGTTTTAAGTGAGGATGGTTTCGAACTCACTGATATATTAAGGCAACACTGCACGCCTCGAACTGTGCGGTATTGCCTTAATTACAAAGATATGTATTCTCCCTCCGCCGAAACGGGCGCTACCATAAACGAATAATCAACGTTCTCTCTCATTCCGTCTTTCAGAAGAGTATCAACGAGATTTTTCCGTGCTATGGCGGGAGTGTTGTTTTCCCGACTCAGATGAGCAAGAACGAAATGCGTCGTTCCGCTTTTTATCAGCTGTCGTGCGAACTCTGCGCTGTCGGGATTGGACAGATGTCCGTGGTCGGAGGATATACGTTTTTTGAGATACGGCGGGTAACATGCGTTGCACCGAAGCATACCCTCGTCATAGTTTGATTCAAGATAAACAAGCCTGCTGCCTGTTACGGCGCCTCTTACCTCTTCGGTAACTTCGCCGAGGTCGGTACAGTACGAGACTTTATCCCCGTCGATTTCCATTGAATACCCCACGCTTTCGGGAGTATCGTGCGGCGTTCTGAACGAAGAAATCCGCATATTGACGGGAGCATTTTCAAGCTCGCTTATATCGTGCAGATTATCCGTACAGAAAACCCGCACATCCTTTATTATATTTTCAATCGTACCCCTTGAGGCGTACACGGGAATATCGGTATTTTTGGTAAGCTGAAACAGTCCCGCTACATGGTCGGAGTGCTCATGCGTTATGCACACCGCCTTCACGGCGCTCAAATCAATACTGAACATCGCAAGTGACTTTTTCAGCGCCCCGAAGCTGCATCCGACATCGACGAGGATTCCCTCTTTTTCAGTTCCGAAATATGCCGAATTTGCTTTGCTGGAGCTGCACAGCGGGATTACTCTCGCCATGTTACAGCGCCGCACGGACATCGTCGGGGATAACCCTCTTAACAATGTCCGCTCCGAGCTTGCGGAGCTTTATTTCCATATTTTCATAACCACGTTCAATGTGGTAAATATCTTCGATTTCAGTTGTACCGTTTGTGCTGAGGCCTGCTATAATAAGCGCCGCTCCTGCACGGAGGTCGGCCGCCTTTACGGGAGCTCCCGTAAGATGGTCAACGCCCTCGATAACCGCTACCTTTCCGTCGACGGAAATGTCTGCGCCCATTCTGCGGAGCTCGTCAACATATCTGAAACGGTTGTCGAAAATGCCTTCGGTTATGATGCTTGTTCCCTTTGCGATAGTCAGCAGAGCTGCAAGCTGGGGCTGCATATCTGTCGGGAAACCGGGGTGAGGCATTGTTTTTACGCTTGTCCGTTCATAGCTGTCCTGACCGATTACACGAACGCTGTCGTCGTTTTCCTCGACAATAACGCCGATTTTACGGAGCTTTGAGGTTATCGGCTCAAGATGCTTGGGAATTACGTTCTTTATAAGCACATTTCCCTTTGTTGCGGCGGCGGCAATCATAAATGTACCTGCCTCAATCTGGTCGGGAATGATGGAATATGTTGTTCCGTGAAGTCTGGAAACGCCTCGGATTTTGATTACATCGGTACCTGCGCCCATTATATCGGCACCCATGGAGTTGAGGAAGTTTGCGAGGTCTACGATATGCGGCTCCTTGGCAGCATTTTCAAGAATGGTAAGGCCCTCTGCCTCAACTGCGGCAAGCATAGCGTTGATTGTTCCGCCTACTGTCACCTTGTCGAAATAAATCTGCGTTCCGAAAAGCATGTCCGCAGAAATATCAACGATACCGTGTTCAATCGTATATCTTGCACCCAGTGCTTTGAAGCACTTAAGATGCTGGTCGATAGGTCTGTCGCCGAGGTCGCAGCCGCCGGGCATTGATACTCTCGCCTTGCGGAAACGGCTCAGCAGCGTTCCGAGGAAGTAGTACGACGCACGCATAGTTCTTGCAAGCTCGTACGGAACGGCTGTTTCCTTGATATTTCTGGGGTCAATCTTTATTGTTGAATTGTCAATTATCTGAACATCGGCGCCAAGCTTTGTTAGTATACGAAGGTCTATCGCAACATCGTTGATGTTAGGCACGTTTTCAAGTATACTCGGAGAATCTGCAAGAATCGTTGCGGGGATAATCGCAACAGCGGCATTCTTTGCGCCGCTTATCTCAACTTCGCCCTCCAGCCTTTTACCGCCGTTAATAACGAATTTTTCCAATTACCTGTTACCTCTTTTACTTGTTTTTGCGAGGAAAATATATATGTAATGGGTCTGTTTTTATATCAGACCGCATCATGAATTGCCAAAAAGGCAAGGTCGCTCGTACATACTATTATAACACATTTGTAATAAAATATAAAGCTTTTTTTATATTTTCTACATTTATAATATTTTTTGCATGATTTTTACTGCTATTTTACACAAATTCATCAATTATCATTGAACATTTCGTCCGAATCCTCGTCACTCTCGTCGCTGTCCTCGTCAATCTCGACAATCTCATCATCATCGGATTCGGGGGCATCGGGTTCTTCAGGCTCCTCGGGGTCAGTTCCGAAAAGCTGAACGGGGGTTTCCTCCCTGCTTGCCGCAGTTGTGGTTTCGGACTCGGGCATAAATTCATACGATGAATCATATGTTGCGTCGGGGTCGCTTGTTGTTGTTTCGGACGCAGTATCCTCCGTTTCGGGAACGGTAGTTGTCGTCAGCGCCTGCGAATCAACCGTTACAGCATGAACAACGTCGGGCGTCGTTCCCGTTGTAGTCGTCGTTTTGGGCTTGGACTTGCCTTCCGAGGTGCTTTCTTCGGTTTCAATACGGATAATCTCCACGTTCTCTATAACAACCACATTAAGCGGCTTTGAGCTTACGCCGTTTACGTCGTCTATCTTGTTTCCCGAAACGACCTCAACCTTTGAAATCGCCTCAAGTACCTCTGCACCGTCAATCATCTGTCCGAAAACTGTTGCCTTGCCGTCAAGCGAATATTCGCCGCCGATCTCGGAATACTTCATTCTGACATTTTCGGGAATAGCCTGGAGAGAGGCAAGATAATCCTGGTAGTATTTGAGCTGCTCCGCCGTTAACCGTGAGGTTATCTCGGTGTCGGCAAGCTGTTCCGTGAGCTTGGCAATAACAGACTCTATATCCTGTCTTTCGTCGTTGTTCACTATGTAGAACTGCGCATAGTTTCCGTTATTGCCCGCAGCAAAGCACAGCGCACCGTAAAAATGCCGTGCGTACTCCGAGGTTTCAATCGGAAAATAATCCGTTTCGGAAATTTCTCCGTCGGTGCCGTCGCCGTTGAACGACCCGCCCTGAATTATGAAATCATCGACAATGCGGTGAAAATCCTTGCCGTCGTAATATCCACGTTCGGCAAGCTCCGTAAACTTTTCGACCGCAACAGGTGCAATATCGGGAAAAAGCTTACAGGTTATACTGCCGTAATCCATAACGCTGATTACCGCATACACGTCGCCGCCTTTCAGCTCCACATCGCCCACATTTCCGCTTTTGCTCATATCCTCGCCGCATCCTGCAAGCGAAAGGACAAGCGCCGAGATGCCGACAGCTGCCGCCGCAATTCTTCGTTTCATAATCACATCATTCCCTTTCTGTGAAAAATACCGGAATCCCATCCGATAACGTGCCGCAGATTTTACCGGGCAGCAGTTGTTTCGGCAGGAGCCTGCGTCGTTGTCTGCGCAGTCTCCTCGGGAACATACTCAAACTTGATTTCAAACGGGTCACCCGTTTTATACTCGCTCATAACGATTTTGTCAATCTTTACCGACTCCTTGGGAGCAAGGGTTTCCTCGTCGCTTTCGATTGCAGTTATCTTTTCAACAACGTCAAGTCCCTGAATAACCTGTCCGAAAACCGTGTAAACGCCCGCAACATGCGCAATGCTGCCAACCTCTACGAAAGCGGAAATAAGCTCCTCGGGAAGAGCACGGTTGCCCTCCTCGTCGGTGTAGCTGCGAAGCTGTGCAAGCTCCTCCTCGGTGAGCGGAACGTCGTTCACTATGAAAAATCTGCTGTCGCCGTAGCCCTCTGTCGCATTGTACGAAAGAAGAGCGCCCTTGAACGGCCAGAGATTTACCGTGCACTCGTTGGGTATCGGATTGCCGTCGGAGGTAACTCCGCTTGTGCCCTCAATCGTTTCTGCGCCTGTGAGGAAATATGCGTCCTTGTAGATAGCGAATACATCCTTGCCGTCGTAAAATCCGTCGTTTACTCTCGCTATGAAATTTGCTACCATATTGGGAGCGTACTCGGGATAAAGAACGACTCTCATTTCGCCGTACTTTGTTGAAATTATCGCCATGGGCTGGCCATCGTTCGGCTCACGCAGCTGAACAAGGTCCATCTGCTTGAAATCATATGTGCCGAGAGCTGATGTCGGTTTCTTTTCAAAAAGCGAACAGCCTGTAAGCGTGGTAATAAGCAGCGTAACCGCCGCAAGAAGTGTTGCAATTCTTTTTTTCATATGTCTGCCTTTCCTTTTTTACATTGATATACATAATATATTATAGTATAAAACCTCTGTTTAGTCAAGAGTTTTTGGATTGACTGCACGTTATAATATGTGTTATAATAAACATCATTCAAGGAGGTGCGCTATGAACATAAAAATTATGACCGAAGCGGATTATTCAGCCGTATATGATTTATGGATGTCGTGCGAGGGAATGGGACTGAACAATCTTGATGATTCGGAGGAAGGAATAGCACGATTTCTCCGCCGCAACCCCGACACATGCTTCGTCGCCGAGGAAAACGGCTTGATTGCGGGCGTAATCATCGCCGGAAACGACGGCAGACGTGGTTATATCTATCACACCGCCGTACGCTCGGAATACAGGCGCAGAGGAATCGCCTCCGCACTCGTAAGCAAAGCTCTCGGAGCATTGAAAGACTGCGGCATAAACAAGACCGCTCTCGTGGTGTTCGGAAGAAACGAAACGGGAAATGCGTTCTGGGAAAAAGAAGGATTTGAGGTACGCAGCGACCTCGTTTACCGCAACAAGGCGCTCACGGAAATAACAAGAATAGATACATAAAAGCATAAAAGTCCGAGGTGAAAATCACCCCGGACTTTTTATCAATTCTTGATAATAGGCTTTACAACCGTTCCCTGTCTTGTTTCCTCGACAGCATATCCCAGCTCCCCGATTTTTGCACGGAGCTCGTCTGCGAGCGCAAAATTCTTTTCGGCTCTTGCCTGCTTTCTCTGTTCAAGCAGCGCTGTTACCTCGGCGGGAATTTCGTCCTCTTTTACATAGAGAATGCCGAGAATGTCGGTAAGCTCCTTGAATATATCGGCGAGCACCTTTACATCGCCCTTTGTGCATTCGCCCGAAAGCACGGTGTTTATCTCACGCACAAGCTCGAATACCGCTGTTATTGCGTCGGCTGTGTTGAGGTCGTCGTCCATTGCGGCAATGAACTGCTCACGGCGTGCAGCCGCAATTTCGTTCACCTTTGCGCTTGCCTCGCCGTCCTTTGCAAAGCCCGCTGTACGCTCAAGCAGCTCCTCGCAGTTATGCAGTCTGCGGAGAGATGCAACTGCGCTTTCGATAACTTCTGCCGTATAATTCAGCTGGCTGCGGTAATGCACCGAAAGGAGCATAAATCTGATAGGCTCGTAGCCATAGACATTGGACAAGTCACGGACGAGGAAGAAATTGTTTTTCGATTTGGACATTTTTCTGTTGTCAACGTTCAGCATTCCGTTGTGCATCCAGCAGTTCGCAAGCGCACAGCCCGTAGCTGCCTCGCTCTGTGCGATTTCGTTTTCGTGATGCGGGAAGATAAGGTCTGCGCCGCCGCCGTGAATGTCAAGCGTATCGCCGATGAAGTGTCTTGACATAGCCGAGCATTCAATGTGCCAGCCGGGTCTGCCCTTGCCGAACGGCGACTCCCAGTAAGGCTCGCCCTCTTTCGCCGCTTTCCATACAGCAAAATCCATAGGACTGCGCTTGCCTGTTTCGGTTTCAACACGCTCGCTTGCGCCTGCCTGGAGCTCCTCAAGAGGCATGTGCGAAAGCTTGCCGTATTCGGCGAACTTTGCGGTTTCAAAATAAACGTCGCCGCCGAGCTGATACGCATAGCCCTTTTCAACAAGCGTCTTTACGATGTCTATAATGATGTCCATGCACTCGGTTACTTTCGGATGCACATTTGCACGGCGCACATTAAGACCGTCAGCGTCGGCAAAATACTCCTTGATAGCGTTTTCGGAAACCTCGGAGGCAGTCTTGCCGAGCTCGTTTGCTTTCTTGATTATCTTGTCGTCAACATCCGTAAAATTCTGAACGTAGAAAACCTCGTAGCCTCTGTATTCAAGATAACGACGGAGCACATCGAATACGCAGAGCTGGCGTGCGTTGCCTATGTGGATAAGATTGTAAACCGTAGGTCCGCATGCGTAGATATTGAGCTTTCCCTCGTTTATCGGAACGAGTTCCTGTTTTGCTCTGGTCATGGTGTTGTAAACTTTCATTGTAATTCGTCCTTTCGTTTTATATTCGTCAGTTAATTGTATTCCTTATTTTCGGGTACATTCCTCGGCTATCTGCCTATTTTTCCCTCTATCTCGGCGACCTCACGCTGGAGCTCCTCGATTTTTCCGAGCATACTGCAAAGCTGCTGTGCGACAGGGTCGGGGAAATGAATCTGGTCAAGGTCGTTGGTAATTTTAACGCCGTCACGCTTAACTACCCTTGCGGGCACGCCTACCGCCGTACAGTTGGGCGGCACCTCGCTCAGCACTACCGCATTCGCCGCAATCTTGGAGTTATCGCCTACCTTGAACGGACCGAGCACTCTTGCCCCCGCTCCGACCATTACGTTATTGCCGAGCGTTGGGTGACGCTTGCCCGTGTCCTTACCCGTACCGCCAAGCGTAACGTTCTGATATATCGTGCAGTTATCCCCGATTTCAGCTGTTTCGCCGATTACAACGCCGCTGCCGTGGTCAATGAACAGACCCTTGCCTATCGTTGCGCCGGGGTGTATTTCAATTCCTGTGCGCTTTAATGCACGCTGCGAAATCCATCGTGCAAGAAAATAACGTTTTTTCAGGTAATGCTTATGCGCTCTCCGATAAGCACGCACCGCCTTGAAGCTGGGATAAAGAAAAAACACTTCAAGGTCGCTTTTAACTGCGGGGTCACGCTCACGCACGGAGCGTATATCCGCTTTTATTTTATCAAACATCCTCCGCTCTCCTTTCGTCATCTCAAATACTAACAAAAACGCCTCCGCAGAAAATTCTGCGAAGGCGACATAAACCGCTGTTCCACTTCGTTTCCCTGCCGTGAGGCAGGCTCTTGCTCCTTAACGCAGAGATACGGGCAGGGCTACTGTTATTTCACCCGCCGGCTCGGTGAACGCACTTCACGTTCCGCAAATCCTGCCGCACTCGCACCTTCTGCGGCTCTCTGTAAGGCTGCCTAAACGCTACTCTGAACACGTCATAGCTTTTCTTTTTTTATTATTTTACCATACTGCAAAGAAAAAATCAAGTGATACATTATATGAAAATAATGCAATATCAGTTCATATATTCTCCGCTGTATTCAAGAAGAGTTACATTTGCAACTCCCTCGATAGCCTTGAAGCGTGAAAGCGCCGAGGTATCGTTTCTCTTGATTTTGATTTCGATTGTAAGCTCAACGGAATCGTTGGTCGCCGTTTTGTTTTTAAGCTTGTACTTCATTGAGCCGAGCATTGCGTTTACATTCATTTCAGCCGCTTCGTTATAGCGGATGATAAGAAGATAATTCTTGCGCTCTTTTCTGAAAATGGTGAGGAGAATGTAGAGAACTGCGATAAAGCCTGTGCCGATAAGCGCTACGAAGTAAAGACCTGCGCCTGATGTAATGCCCGCCGCAATTGACCAGAAAAGGAAGCCTATATCAAGCGGGTCCTTTATCGCCGAACGGAAACGGACGATTGACAGTGCGCCGACCATACCGAGCGAAAGCACGAGGTTTGCGCTGATGGTCATAATCAGAAATGCGGTAATCGTAGAAATGAGAATGAGGAGGATGTTGAAATTATCGCTGTATACGATTCCTCTGTAAAAGAAACGGTACACGAGATAAATCACAAATCCGCAGACCGCCGCCGAAATCATTGCAAGAAGTATGTACGGCAGGGAGAGATTTTCGAACTGCGCCGAAATGTCAAAGCTTTCGCCGAGCAGGTCCATAATTGACGATGTTGTGTCTAATAAATGCATTTTTTTACCTCCGTATATTTGTCGCAGCACAATACATATTTTGAAATAGCTTCATTATCAATCTGGAAGCCGTCAAAAAGGCTCTGAATATAGAGCGGAATGTAGCTGTCGTACTTTATTTCAAGAACTACCCCGTCGAATGCGGGTGCATAAATTATATTTTTGTCGAACATATCGAACGTGTTGACCGCCGCCTGAAGATTCATGTCGAACGTTATCCGCACGTTGCCCTCACGGCACACGAACGGCTCACGTATGTAATCCACTATTACCGCAGGCTTCAGCGCAACAAGCGAATTTGAAAACAGGAAGCTTTCCGCCGCCGTGTCCTCGAATTTCGGCTGTTCCAGCACGCTGTAATCTCCCGCCAGAATGCTGTCGTATTCCTCACGGGTTATCCTCGCCGACTTCTTGCAGACAAACTCTCCGTCTTTGTATTTGCACTCGAACGAAATCACGCTGTCATCGTCGTTGTAAGCTCTTATGCGGTATTTTTTCCGCTGAAACTCGCCGTTCACCTTGTCGTAATATGCGGTGCGGTACACGTCGTCGAAATAAACGCTCGCAATGTCGTATTTTTCTCCGACAACATTACGGTCACGCTGCATTACCGCCGCAAGCCTGCCCCGCAGTATCTCGTACAGTCCGTGGTTTATCTTGTATTTAAGCTCGTGCCTGTACCGCCGCTTTGCGTTTACGGCAACTCCGTTTTTGCCTGTAAGAATCATTCTAACTCTCTTTCCCGTGCAAAGCCTGTATTTCCGCCGCACTGATTATCTGCTCGACAACCTCCTCGACAGTTCTGCCGTCGGAGCGGATAACCACGTCTGCGTACTTTTTATAAAGCACCTCACGCTCTTTGAAAATGTCCTCGACGGTTTCGCCGCTGCGGGCGGCGATTCCCCTTGTCCTGATATTCCAAAGACGTTTTTTCAGTATCCCGCACGGCACTTCTATATAAACGCATACAGCGTCCTTTTTCAGATGCTCCATGCCCTTTTCGCTGAACACAGCGCTGCCGCCTGTGGAGATAACCGTGTTCCCTGTGCAGCTGACTGACAGGAGCGCCTCCTCCTCACAGCGGAAGAATGCGTCCATGCCCTCGTTGTCGATAATGTCCTGAAGCCGCTTGCTTTCTCTTGTCTGAATGATAAGGTCGGTGTCAACAAAGCGGTAGGCTATCGTTTTCGCCAGGACAACCCCGACCGTGCTTTTGCCGCTTGCAGGCATACCTATAAGAATTATATTTTTCATTTATCAGTACCATGTGGGAACAAGTCCCTCGAAATTGTTGTATTCACGCACCAGCTTTTCAGCTGCCGCAACCGCCTTGTCAAGCTCTTTTCTGCCGAAAGGATACGCCGAGCATATGCTGCACAGTATATCCGCCGCCGTATAAAGCCCGAGCAGGGCAAAGAAATTTCCCGAAACTCCGCCGTTGAAATATCCGTTTACCTGACCTCTCGCAAAGGCGATATTATCCGAAAAACGTATGCAGTGGAAATCCATATACGGGTCGCCCCAGCACCATCTGTCAAAGTCGATTATGCCGATTTCGCCCTTTCGGTCAATGACGAGATTGCCTGCGTGAAAATCGCCGTGGAGTGCGGTCTGCGGTCTGTCCTTGAGAAGATGGCGGTTGTTCTCGATGTAGCCGAGGACCTTGTCAACTCCCCTGAACGTGATGTTCAGCTTGCTGAAAACCATTATGTACTTGTCAAGAATCGAATTGTAGTACTGCTCCCAGGGGAGAATGTCGTCGGGAGCCTTTACCGAATGTATCTTTGCGAGCATGCGACCCGCCTTTTCACCGTACTGCACCTGGACGGGGATATGCATATTCTTGATTTTTTCGCCTGCGTCAACGCCGTCAACCCATGTGTAGATAGCGTACGAAAGCCTGTCGCCGCTGCACGCTCCCACCTCAATCGGGACGTTCATATTAAGCTCCAGAGCGTCGTGTATCTGACATGAAAACAAGGCGGTTTCCCTCATTTTCTTGTATTTGGATATATCTGACACACGGAGCAGAAGCTCTGCGCCGTTATTTCTTCTCACATGATATTTCTTGTCGCCCGACCAGCCCTTTTCGATTTCCTCGACCTCACGCCAGTTGACATAATCACCAATATCAGTGAATAATTCCTGCGTCGTAGTTACCCCTCCCGAATCAGTAAGTGAACATATTTTTTCTATTATATCACAATTTTTTTGCAAAATCAAGGGGAGAACTGCATATACTTTACAATATAGCGCAAATACGGCTTAAAAAGCAGAAAATACCATTGTTTTTTTTGCAAAAAAATATTGACACGACGTTCAAATTGTGATATACTAAACGTGATAAAAAGGCAATGACGGAGAGAGTATTTCGGCATTATCATTCACAGAGAGCCGTTGACGGTGGAAATACGGCAGTGACTCCGAAAGAAAAACACTCCCGAGCCTGCGGAAGAACGCATTTATGCTATTAGAACCGCACGCTGCGCTGCGTTACGGCGGAATGAAGAGGATTGGAAACAATCAATTTGGGTGGTATCGCGGAAGATGTCTTTCGTCCCATGTTTGGGCGATTGATGTCTTTTTTTGTTTTCTCTCGCCCCGAAACACGGCAAAAAGGCTGTGCAAGGCACAGACCAGAAGAAGGAGTAATGTTTATGATTAGAACCCACACCTGCAACGAACTCAACACAAACCACATAGGGCAGAACGTAACCCTCGCCGGCTGGGTGGACACAATCCGTGACCACGGCGGCGTAATCTTCGTTGACCTGAGAGACCACTACGGCGTTACACAGGTCGTTTTATCCGACGACTCCATGCTGAAGGACGTGGCAAAGGAAACTGTTATCAAAATCAGCGGCGAAGTAACAAAGAGAGATGAAGAAACCGTAAACCCAAAGCTTGATACGGGTATGGTAGAGGTAAAGGCAAGCGAGCTGGAAGTTCTCGGTCCCTGCCGCCTCGGTCTGCCCTTTGAAATCGCAGGCTCGACGCAGACAAGAGAGGACGTTCGTCTGAAGTACCGCTATCTTGACCTGCGCAACGACAAAATTCACAGTAATATAGTTCTTCGTTCGAAGATTTTAAGCTACCTGAGAAAGCAGATGGAGGAGCTCGGATTCCTCGAAATCCAGACTCCTATCCTCACAGCGTCCTCTCCCGAGGGTGCCCGTGACTACCTCGTTCCCAGCAGAAAGCACAAGGGCAAGTTCTATGCTCTCCCGCAGGCTCCTCAGCAGTTCAAGCAGCTGCTCATGGCGTCCGGCTTTGACCGCTACTTCCAGATTGCGCCCTGTTTCCGTGACGAGGACGCAAGACAGGACCGCTCTCCCGGAGAATTCTACCAGCTTGACTTCGAAATGGCCTTCGCAACACAGGAAGACGTTTTTGAAGTTGCCGAGCAGGTTGTATACAACACATTCAAGGAGTTCACTAACAAGGAGATTTCCAAGCCTCCGTTCAAGCGCATTCCTTTCAACGAGTCCATGCTCCGCTACGGCACAGATAAGCCCGACCTGCGCAACCCGCTCTATATCCAGGACCTCACCGAGTTCTTCTGCGGAGTTGAATTCCCGCTGTTCAGGGGCAAGCCTGTAAGAGGTATTGTAGCCGACTGCTCGGGCCGCTCCAAGAAGTTCTTTGAGGATTCGCTGAAGTTTGCGACAAGCATCGGAATGAAGGGCCTCGGCTATCTTACTCTTTCCGATGGCGAATACAAAGGACCTATCGCAAAGTTCCTCTCTCCCGAACAGAAAACCGAGCTTACAAATCTCGTAGGCATCAAGGAAGGCGAAACTCTGTTCTTTATCTGTGACGCTCCCGCAGTTGTAAACCGTCTCGCGGGCGAAATCAGAACATGGCTCGGCGAAACGCTCGACGTAATAAACAAGGATACGTTTGAGTTCTGCTTTATCGTGGATTTCCCCATGTACGAGCTTAACGCAGAAACAAACAAGATTGACTTCACACACAACCCGTTCTCTATGCCCCAGGGCGGCATGGACGCACTTCTCAACAAGGACCCGCTTGAAATATTCGCATACCAGTACGACATCGTGTGCAACGGTATAGAGCTTTCGTCGGGCGCAGTAAGAAACCACAATCCCGACATCATGAAGAAGGCTTTTGAAATCGCAGGCTACGGCGAGGAAGATGTAAAGGCAAAATTCGGCGCACTTTACACTGCGTTCTCCTACGGCGCACCTCCCCACGCAGGCATGGCTCCCGGCGTAGACAGAATGATTATGCTTATCGCAGAAGAAGAAACAATACGTGATGTTATCGCATTCCCGCTCAACGGAAACGCACAGGACGTTATGATGGGCGCACCCGGCGAGGTAACAGAGCAGCAGCTCCGTGAGGTACACATCAAGGTAAGAGATTAAGAAAGGAACACAGATGGATAAGAAGGTTTTAACAAGACTCGAAAAACTCAACCAGCTGAAGCTTACCGAGGCACAGGAAGCCGAAGTTCTCGGTTTCTTCGCAAAGCAGGATGAGGAAATCAAAGCTCTTTATACGGTAGATACCGAACAGGTTGAAAGAATGGTGCATGTTATGCCGATTATGACTGTTGTACGTGAGGACGTTACGGCAAAGAGCTTCACCCGTGAGGAGCTCCAGAAGGGCGCACCCCAGACAACCGACGGCTACTGGCAGGTTCCCCGCCTTGTAGAATAACTGTGTATGGAGGTAAAATACAAATGAAATTATTTATCGAAAAAAGCGGCAAGACCTCCGCAAGCACGGTCGTTCTTGACGATATGATTCTTACAAAGGACCTGCCCACATCGGCAGGCTCGAAAATGCTCGACGGATATATGAGCCTCTTTGACGCCGAAATTATCGGCAGACTCGAAAAGGCAGGATATTCGGCCGCAGGCAAGGCAAACTCGGGCGAGCTTGCAATAGACCTCCTCGGCGAAACATCCTACTACGGCGCATGCGAAAACGACGGCAAGCTTGTAAACGCCTCCGCCGAAATCGTTAAATCGGGCGAATGCGCAGCAGCTCTCGGCCTTGACGTAAACGGAACACCCAGACGTGCCGCAGCGCTGAGCGGACTTGTATATATCAAGCCCACATACGGCACAGTTTCAAGATACGGTACCATTCCCGCAGCATGCTCGGGCGAAACAATCGGCATAACCGCAAAGACTGCGGACGAATGCCGCAAGGTGCTCGCCGCTGTTGCCGGTCATGACGCAAAGGACGGCACAAGCCTCTCCGATGAACAGTGCGCACTTGTGAACACAACATCTGCGCCGATTAAAAAGGTAGCGGTTGCGGCAGGAATGCTCGCTTCCGCAGACGAGGAAACAAAGGCAAGAATCGAAAAAATCCGTGCCGCTCTTACTGCAAACGGCATAGAAGTAATCGACGCCGACGACAAAATCCCCGCACTCGCAAAAACCGCATGGAATATCCTTATGTCGGCAGAGCTCTGCAACAACGTTTCCCGCTACGACGGCGTAAAGTATGGCTACCGCACTCCCAACTACACCACTATCGACGAGCTTTACACGAACAGCCGCACAGAGGCGTTCGGCGACCTGCTCAAGACGGCAATTCTTTTCGGCTCGGAAACGCTTTCGACCGATAACTATATGAAAGTATACGACAAGGCGCTGAGAATGCGCAGAGTTATATGCGAGTATTTCGGCAAGCTTTTTGAGGACTGCGACGCATTCCTGCTCCCCGCATGCTCAAAATCCGCTTACACAAAGGCCGACACCGACAGCAACAAGTATATCTCGTACGACGAGGCGCTGTATACAGCTCCTGCGTCAATCACGGGTCTGCCCGCCGTGGTTTTCGGCGGCGCACAGCTCATAGGCAAGGCGTTCAGCGACAGCAGTCTGCTCGACGCTGCGGCACTTTACGAAAAGGAGGGCAAGTAAGAAATGAAAAAGTATGAAACCGTCATCGGTCTGGAAGTTCATATTGAGCTTGCCACCGAATCAAAAATCTTCTGCTCCTGCTCGGCAAAGTTCGGCGGAGAACAGAACGACCATGTATGCCCCGCATGCTGCGGCATGCCCGGTATGCTCCCTATCGTAAACAAGCATGTGGTTGACCTCGGTATGACAGCCGGAATGATGCTCAACTGCGACATCAACCGTGTAACAACCTTTGATAAGAAAAGCTATTACTACCCCGATCTCCCCTGCTCGTATCAGACTACTCAGTGGTTTGCACCCGTTTGCGTAAACGGTACGGTGAGAATAAACACCTCCAAGGGAGAAAAGGATATAAGAATCAAGCAGATTCATATGGAGGAGGACGCAGGCAAGCTCGTTCACGACGACTGGACGGACACCACTCTCGTTGACTTCAACAGAACAAGCGTTCCCCTTATCGAAATCGTAAGCCAGCCCGACCTTTCAAGCGCAGAGGAAGTAGTCGCATATCTCGAAAGACTCCGTTCCCTGCTCCGCTTCGCAAAGGTTTCGGAATGCCGTATGGAACAGGGCTCTATGCGCTGCGACGTAAACCTCTCCATCCGTGAGGAAGGCTCCGATAAGCTCGGCGTAAGAACGGAAATGAAGAACATGAACTCGATTTCCGCTATCACAAGAGCAATCGAATACGAGGTTGCAAGACACATCGACGCTCTCGAAAACGGAACAGAGGAGCTTGTTCAGGAAACACGCCGCTGGGACGACGTAAAGGGCAAGAGCTACGCTATGAGAAACAAGGAAACAGCGGGCGATTACCGCTACTTCCCCGACCCGAACATTATGCCCGTTGTAATCGACGACGAATGGTTCGATAAAACAAAGGCGTCGCTCCCCGAATTCCCCGAGGTTAAAAAAGCTCGCTACACATCCGAGCTGGGACTCAGCGACTACGACGCCGACCTGCTCACGCAGAGCAGAACATTCTGCGACTGCTTTGAGGCGGCTTATGCCGAATGCGGAATGGCGAAGGAGGTTGCAAACTACCTTATCTCCGACTGCATGAACATGCTCAACAAAAAGCAGGCAACTCCCGACATGCTCGAAATCGACGGCACAGACCTCGGAAAGCTTATAAAGCTTGTAGCCGAGGGTAAGGTACAGAGAGGCAACGCAAAGAAAATTCTCGCCGCAATGAACGACGAAAAGGTTGACCCCGCAAAGTACGCAGAGGAAAACGGATTTATCGTTTCTAACGACACAGGTCATATCAAGGAAGTTGTCAAGGCGGCAGTTGAGGCTGACCCCAAGGCCGTAAGCGACTTCAAGGGCGGCAAGGAAAAGGCTCTTATGGCTCTGTTCGGAAAATGCATGAGAGAGCTCAAGGGCAACTGCGACCCGCAGACTCTCCGTGAACTGCTGATTGAGGCAATAAACGAGGCATAATTGAAATAACAAGCAAAAATCTCCTGTGAAAAAAACACGGGAGATTTTTTTGTGACATTTCCGTTTTTTCAATCGTTATACATATGAAAGCGCTTTTCGACAACATGCACAGGAGGTGACTGCGTGGATAAAAATGTGATAAGCAGATACATAACCGATTTTCACGGAGCGGTTTTCCGTCTTGCATACAGCTATACAAGAAACCGCCATGATTCGGAGGATATTTCGCAGGAGGCATTCCTGAGGCTTTACCTGTCCGAAAAGGATTTTCCGACAGACGGCGACGTAAAGGCATGGCTTATGAGAGTAACCGTAAACCTCTGCAAGGACATGCTGAAATCGAAATGGCGCAGGGACCGTGAGGAGCTTTCCGAGGATATTCCCTGCGAAAGCGTCGAGGAAAGCCTGCTTGCGGATTGTGTGAAAAGGCTGGAGCCGAAATACTCGGCGGTTATCCATCTGTTTTATTACGAGGGATATTCCGTAAAGGAAATAGCCGAAATATCCCGCATATCCGCAACTACCGTCACCACAAGACTCTCCCGTGCAAGGAAACAGCTAAAGAAAATGCTCACGGAAAATGAAAGGACTGATTGACTATGAAAGAAAAATACATAAAACTGTACGATAAAATCACTCCTTTGCTGAGCGACGAGGAGCTTCTTCAGGGAATGCTCGGAAAGGCGGATAACATGGAAAAGAAAAGAATACGTTTTAAAAAGCCCGCAATAATTGCGGCGGCGGCAGTCATCACCGTAACGGCTGCCACAGGTGCGGCTGCGGCGGCAGGCTGGGATATAGGCTCTGTTTTTTCGCTGTTCAATCAGCAGAGCCGAGAAGAAAGCGCAGAACATAAGGATTATTTTTACAGCGAGTATGCGCCTAAATACTACCCCGAAATAAACGAGATAGAAGTCCCTCAATCGCAGGCGCCCGCAGATGACAGTGCGGAAAACGCCGCAGAGGAAAGCAGAATTGCGTCGCTTATTATGCATGAATGCAACGAGGTTATCGAATGCGACGGCTACGACATAGACATAACAGGCTACGCTTTCGACGGCATGAACGTCAAGGTATTCTACGACGTTGTGTACGACAAGGACGGCGCTTACTATAAGGACGGCGGGCTTACCGAGGAGGCGAAAACCTCCAACCGCCTGACCGACATGAGCGTTTTCTCAAATACGATATGCACGACAACCTCGTCGCCCCACATCGTTTCCCTCAGCGACAATATCGTTTCGTTCTGCAAGGAAATTGCACTCTTTTACGACGGCGATATGTACGAGCGCAATGAGCCTGCCGAGGTTGTATTCTTCCCGCCGACCGCAT
The DNA here is from genome assembly GCA_045579125.1 of Ruminiclostridium sp. Taxonomy (GTDB): domain Bacteria; phylum Bacillota; class Clostridia; order Oscillospirales; family Ruminococcaceae; genus Ruminiclostridium_E. Next base: position 33 of record JAZNLN010000113.1, on the reverse strand, counting down.
ATGACGAAAACGGCAATATGAAGGACGAATACA
>JAZNLN010000112.1:0-1524 GCA_045579125.1 Ruminiclostridium sp. | reverse complement strand
AACAACGAAAAAGAAACAATCTCGAACAATAAAATATCTGCTATTTGTGCCGAAAGCAACAGGCTCGGCAGTGTCTACGCCCGCATTTCGTACGATGCCGAGATAATAAGTATCAACGAAAAAGAGCATTGCTCGGTCATTGACGGCTCGGCTGTCGTTACGCTTATTAACGAAAAAAACGGTACGGAAATGTTCTCGTGTCCGCTTGTTTCGCCGACAGGACTTTGTTTTGAGGCAGGAAAAGAGTTCGACTGCCGACTGTTTGAAGGCAGAAATGAGGAAATCCTCGCCGCAGTTGACGTGCCGTCGGTAGACGAGAGCTCATATGTTTCCTTTTTCTATCTCGCCGCAGATGATTTCTGTGTTTTAGCAAATTTTTTTCCGCAGGTCAAATCGCTGGACGATATCAGTTTCGACGGCAACGATAAAATAAGCTTTACAAACACAGACGGAGAATACTGCGAAAGGATAATAGACAGCGAAACATTTCAAGCTCTTCCTCAACTGTAAAACTGCATGTGGTATATAATCTTATTAAGGAGAAGCAATTATGAAAAAAATAATTTCAATTCTTTTAGCTTCGGCACTTTTGCTTTCATTTTCGCTGACAGTATCCGCAGAGGAATTCAAATTTTATTCCGAAGAAAACTTAAAAACCTTTTTGTCGCTTCTCTCAGAAAACAGAGAGGAAGCTTTTGATTACAAATACGAGGAAATGGACGGAGACGGCGGCGGTCCTTACGAAGCCTTTTCCGAAAAGGAAATATCTCTTTTCAAAAGCGAAAAAAACTATATCATAATTGTTGACATGTCCTTTGACAGATGGGAGCGTGTTTTTAAGGAAATACGGAAAAAAGAACCCGACTACGTCAATACAGTTTTCAAGTATTCCTTTGAGGTTTATTCATCCGATTTAAAAACATACGATTACAAAATAGATCTGGTAAAAAGAAATGCAGTTACAACAGCAGAAATAATGAACAACTGTGGAATTACAGACAAAAGCAAGGCGGTATATATAGAGCTCGGATATTATAACCAACCCGACATTTCCGGTTACAACATCTACAAATGCACCAAAGGCTGGAACAGAATAAACAACACCGACTACTATGTAAAATCTGACGGCACCCTCGCAACGAAGTCAACAATCATCGACGGCGTGCGGTATAAATTCACCTCCGACGGCGTTTGCCACGGAAAGTACACAGGCTGGACAAAATCAAGCGCAGGCAGAAAATACTGGAAGGACGGCAAGCTCCTTACAAAGTCCGCTATTATCAACGGCGTGCGCTACAAGATAAAATCCAATGGTATCTGCGAGGGAAAATACACAGGCTGGACAACGTCAGGCAAGGGCAAGAGATACTGGAAAAACGGCCTGCTTGTGACGGAAAAATATATCCGCACAACAAGCGGGAGGAGATATTATGCGGATAAAAACGGTTATGTGACGGTTGTAAATAATTAAAATTTGGGGAGAGGGATTTTATGAAAAAAACAGCTTTTATTACCGCACTTTCG
>JAZNLN010000111.1:0-27485 GCA_045579125.1 Ruminiclostridium sp. | reverse complement strand
CTTATGAATTTTTTCATTTCAATCCTTCTTTTTTTCATCATTTTTTCCTTTCAATGGGGAGGTTTTAAGCTTTAATTTAATGCTGAATTATACCATATAAAAATATAAAAAATCAACCCAAATGGAACGAACGGTAGCTTTAGAGGAACGAAATGCATTTTTGGCGGCTTTTTTGCAGAAAAAGATAAAGCCCTGCGCCTTATGGTTATGGTGATTGAGGAATAATATATTTCTGTCATTCACAACACGAAGAATATCACTGTGATTTATTCAACGATATAACTCAAAACAGGCACACGGTTGATTTCCGTGTGCCTGTTTGCATAATCCGCTGTATTAAAATTTATACGATATTTGTGAATACTTCTGTATCTCTACCTACTTTGCAACTGCGGGGTTAGCTGTTTCTTATAAAAGGCGGGAATTGCCCAAAGGGGCTCCCTTTGCTACTGCGGGGTTGTTTTATTCCTAAAGGCGGATTTTTTGCGTTAAATGGGGATAAATTTGACATTTCGGAATAGAAATGGTATAATAAAATGAATAATTGTTTTTTGAGGGTATTGCACTGAAATGCTTTTGCGAAGGGAGGAAATCGTGTGAAAAAAGCGGCGTATGCTTTGTTTATGGCTGTAATGATAATGCTTTCGGTTTCCTGTAAAAGTGTAGATTCGCAGAAGGTTGTGAATGCGGAAAGTTACGGCGGTATACAGTTTGATGTAACAACTCCCGTCGAAACCGCCGCACTGCCCTCGGATATTACAAAAAACACTGATACAACGCCCGCCGTTTCGGGAAATGACGTTTCCGAGGAAATAATGTCATCGGAAACCGAAGAAAACCGGACAGAGACCGATGCAGCGGATATAACGGCGGAATGCACTTCCGCCTCAGCTTCCGCAACGTTTGGAGCAACAGCTGAAACGAAAAAAACAACATCACGCACAACGGCGGAAACAACCGAGAAAACGACAGCGAAAACAACGGAAAAAACCACATCTGCGACAGAAAAGACAACTGTGCCGACGACCGCCGCAACGACCACTCCGCCGCCGTCATCGGACGGGACAAACGGATACTCGGCGCTGAATCACAAGCAGGTAAAGGGCGTGTGGATTTCCTATCTTGAACTTAACAGCATTCTGACAGGCAAGTCGGAATCTGCGTTCAGAACAGCTATTTCAAAGGCGTATGACAACTGTGCCGAACTGGGGATAAATACCGTGTACGTTCATGTTCGTCCGTTCGGCGACGCAATATACGATTCGGAGCTGTTCCCGTGGTCGCAGTTTGCGACAGGCACATTCGCCAAGGCGTGTTCTTTTGACCCGCTTCCGATAATGATTGAGGAGGCGCACAAAAGGGATATTTCGTTCCATGCGTGGATAAATCCTCTGCGGTGCGGCACGACGAGCCAGATGCAGTCGATTTCCTCGGATTACGCTCTCGGAAAGTGGTACAACGATTCCTCAAAGAACGGAAAATATATAGTCAAGGTCGGAAACTACTGGTATCTCAATCCCGCATATGACGATGTTCTTCGGCTTGTTGCCGACGGCGTGAGCGAGATTACAGCGGGATACGACGTTGACGGGATACATATAGACGATTATTTTTATCCCACAACCGACGCTTATTTTGACAGCTCGGCATTTTCTGCGAGCAGCTCCGCAAACCTTTCCGCATTCCGTACAGGAAATTGCAACAAGCTGATAGAAATGATATACGGCGCTATGAAAGCTGCCAACAAAACGGCGGTTTTCGGTGCAAGCACACAGGGCAACAACAACATAAACCGAAACACGCTGTATGCTGATGTTGAGGCGTGGTGCAGGGCGGGAACGGTCGATTATCTTGCCCCGCAGATTTACTACGGCTTCAATAACCAGGCATTGCCGTTCAAGACATGCGTTGACGAATGGTGCGGAATAGTCAGCAACACGGATATAGAGCTGTATATCGGACTTGCTGTTTACAAATGCGGCGTGGAGGATACATGGGCGGGCACGGGCAAAAACGAATGGCTCGGCTCGTCGGATATAATCAAACGTCAGATAGAATATTCAAGTTCGAAGAAAGACTGCGACGGAATAATTCTTTACAGCTACAATTATGTTTTTGAAACAGCGCATCAGAATTCCTATACAAAAAAGGAGATTGAGGCGATAAAACCGCTTCTGTAAAATTATGGGAACGAAAAAGATTTTAAAAAGGATAACGTCACTTGTGCTTTCCGCAGTAATTGCGGCGGGCAGTTTTCCTGCTGCCGTTTTTTCCGAAAGCGGCGACAGCGTAACGGAAACACCCGTTGTTTCGGGCAATCTCTTTCTGCAATCGAATATGCGGGGCGTTATTATAACTCCCTCGGTTGATTTCAGCGTTGACGACGGCGAAGAAAATGCATCCGCACAGCTTGATGAAATCTTTGCCAATTCCAAGGAAACAGGTCTTAACACGGTTATTTTCAACACCGTGTGGGAGGACAGAACGTTTTATGATACCAATATGAACGCTCACGCTGACGACGAAACGGACTATCTCGCTCTCGCCATAGAAAAGGCGCAGAGCAACGATTTCAGCGTATATCTTGTGTATGATATTGACGCAGTTGCGTCCGAGTGTGACGACCAGTCGGACGTTATAGACGCACTTGTTACCGAAACGCATAAATTTGTTCTTAAATACTGCCCCGACGGCATAATTATAGACGATTACTACACGAGAAAAAACTCCGAAAGCTATGACGGCTATATGAGCGACGGTTCGGGTATCGGATACGAAAACTGGCTTTATGATTCGACTGAGAGATATTTCAAAACCGTATGCGAGGTAGTGCATAATACGAACAATTCGATACCTGTCGGAATGATGGTGAACGATGTGTGGGCGAACAGCTCGTCGAACGAACTCGGCTCCCTCACGGGAGATAAAACGCAGGCTATGTACGACGGTTATGCCGATACGAAAAAATACGTTGAAAAGGGCTATGCCGATTTCATAATCGTCAAGGCGTACGGCTCGCTTTCCGATACGGTTCTTCCTTTCGAACAGCTTACAGGCTGGTGGGAAGATTTGTGCGTTGCGTCGGGAATGCCGATGTATGTCATTCATTACAATAGCAAGCTTGGCGGAAACGAAATGGGCTGGGGCAGCGAGGACCAGCTCCTGCGGCAGCTTTCCGTGGCGGAGGAATACGAATGCTACGGAGGCAGCGCTCTTGTTTCCTACTCCGCAATGCTTGAAAATAAGCTTAATTCCACGACCACTCTGACGCAGTATTTCAACAAGCAGATTGACGAGCAGTCGCTTTTCGAGGACCTTAAAATGACCAGCCCCTCCCAGCTGACATTCAGCACGAGCGAGCCCACGGTTGATTTTATGGGTACGTTCGATAACAATTTCCCCGTGTATTTCAACGGAGCGAATATCGAGCTTAACGAGGCGGGCAACTTCTACTTCTCCGAAAAGCTGGACGTAGGAACAAACACATTTACAATCAAGCACAAAAACAAAACCTACACATATAAAATCGAACGCAAGATAACGGTTATGAAATCGCTTGATTCGTCCATAAAGGAGGGCAAGAGCCTTTCGGTTGACGGCGGAACAAAGGTTGCGATTACAGCCGTTGCATACAAGGGCTCAAAGGTTACCGCTACTCTTAACGGAAAGACTGTCAACCTCAAGGAAACCACGAGTGCGCTTGACAATGAGGACCTTAACTCGTCGTACGCAACATTCACGGGCAAATACACCGTTCCCGACGGCATTATCGGACAGATTCAGGAGCTCGGAAAAATCAAGGTGGTCGGTGAGTTCGGCGGATATACGATGTCTATGACAGGTGCAAGCGTGAGCGTAAACGCAAAGCCCGAGCCTCCCAAGGTTGAGATGGAGTCCGAGATGAAGGACGAAAACAGCGTCGGTACGGGCGAGGTTGTCGGAACGATTGACCCTGCGGTGTCGTCGTCTGCAACCGTAAAATACATAAAAACTCTTGAAAATTATACGAATGTATACGACCCCAAAACGACAGGCAGCGTGCCCTCGCCGATGTTCTGCCAGCTTCCTGCGGGAACGCTTGATTACTACAAATCCTCGTCGGGCGAATATTATATTTCCGACTCGGGCAAGCGTTATAAGGCGGAGGATGTAACCGTAATAGACGGCGTCGGAATAGGCGAAAATGCGCTCGTTGTAAAGTCGGTCGGCACAAACGGCGGCGACAGCTTTATCAAGATGAGTCTTGACAAGCATATCAGTTACAGCATAGAGACCGTCGGAAACAGCTACTATTCGGGCTACGACGGAGATTACTACCTCAATGATTTCGCCGCAACCCACGTTTACATAACATTTGACAACGTAACTTCCGTTACCAAGCTTCCGTCGTTTGAAAACAACTCTGTTTTCAGCTCGGGCAAATGGGATACGGTTACGGTAGACGGAATTGCGAAGTTCAGACTTATTCTGAAGCTGCGCCAGGCGGGCGTGTACGCAGGAAACGGCGCTTATTACGACAGCGACGGAAACCTCGTGCTGTATTTCCCCGTACTCACAAATCTGATTTCGAATTATACAATAGTTATCGACCCCGGTCACGGTTACGGCAAGTCTATCAATCTCTTTGACGGCGGCGCCGTGGGCGAGGTTGTCGAGCAGGAAGTAAACCTTGCTATCGCCAAAGAGCTTACGTCTGCACTTAATGCGCTCGGTGCGAATGCGGTGCGGCTCAAAACCGAAAGCCAGCTTTATATAACCGCACAGCGCCCCGCATACGGAAGACAGTACGGCTGCGATATTTTCATATCTATTCACGCAAACAAAATGGCCGGCTCTCCCGAAGCACGAGGAACGGAGGTATTCTACTTCACGCCGTATTCACAACCTCTTGCGGACGCAATATGCCGTAACGTATCAAAGTATTTCTCGTCCTATGTATACTCGGATTTCGCCAACAAGAACAGAGGCGCAAATTACAGCTACTACTGGGTGACGCTTGAACAGGATTTTCCGTCCGTGCTTGTTGAAACAGGCTTTGTAAGCAATATCCAGGACGCTATGGCGCTTGCAAGCCCAACTCATCAGAAGGGCATAGCGAACGCTATCGCAAACGGTATCAAGGAGTACATTTCACGCAGTAACATTTCCTATGCACAGAGCGGAAGTTCGGGTGCGTCGGGCGGCGGTGCGGCACAGACTACACAGCCTGCCGAAACGACTGCTCCCGAGACCTCCGAAAGCACTTCGGAGGCCTCGTCTGCGGAAACAACTGCGCCTGAAAGTACCGAAACAACAGACGAAACTGCCGCCGAAGCCACGACCTCTGACGAGTTCTTTTTCCAGGTGCCTGATTTGCAGATATGAACTTAATTTTTTGCATTTTGTGAAAAATACTTGCATTTTTTGATTTTTTTTGATATAATATTTCTTGTAAAGTGTATCAAAAACAAGCGGAATGTGATTTTCCGTTTATGCCGAAAGGAATGATGAAGAATGCCGTCAAGTATTGTTGTAGGAACCCAGTGGGGAGACGAAGGAAAGGGCAAGATAATGGATATTATTGCCTCCGACGCCGATATTGTAGTGCGCTCGCAGGGAGGCAACAACGCAGGTCATACCGTTGTCAATAACGGACAGACCTATAAGCTTCATCTTGTGCCCTCGGGAATACTTTACAAGGACAAGCTCTGCCTTATAGGTGCAGGCGTTGTTCTTGACCCCAAGGCTCTTGTAAGCGAGATGGACGAGCTTGAGCCGAGAGGAATATCTTTTGACAATTTCAAAATCGACCCGAGAGCGCATATAGTTATGCCGTGGCATATCACGCTTGACGGACTTTCCGAACAGTCAAGAGGAAAATCCGACATCGGCACAACCAGAAAGGGCATAGGCCCCGCATATATGGACAAATACGAGCGCAGCGGAATAAGAATGTATGACCTTATTCACCCTGAACTGTTTGCCGAAAAAGTAAGGCTGACAGGCGAGCTCAAAAACAGGATTATAACCGAGGTCTACGGCGGAAAGGCGCACGACCTTGAGGCTATAATCAAGGAATATAAGAAATACGGCAAGCGCCTTGAAAGATTTGTTGACGACGTTTCGGTCGCAGTATATAATGCAAACAAAGAGGGCAAGACGATTATGTTCGAGGGCGCACAAGCAACGCTCCTTGATATAGATTTCGGCACTTATCCTTACGTTACTTCGTCGCACCCTGTATCGGCAGGCGCATGCGTAGGAACGGGAATAGGCCCCTCAACGATCGACGACGTAATAGGCGTTGCGAAGGCATATACGACCCGTGTAGGCAAGGGTCCGTTCCCGACGGAGCTTGACAACGAAATCGGAGAGACAATCCGTGAAAAGGGCAGAGAGTTCGGTACAACAACGGGCCGCCCCAGACGTACAGGCTGGTTTGACGCAGTAATCGTGCGGCACAGCGTTCGTGTGAACGGTCTGTCAAGGCTTGCGATTAACAAGCTTGATACTTTATCGGGTCTCGGTGACCTCAAGGTGTGCGTAGCGTACAAGAAATCCGACGGAACTATTATAAAGGATTTCCCCGCAGCGCTTGAGGAGCTTTCCGACTGCACTCCCGTTTATGAAATACTGAACGGCTTTGACGAGGATATATCCGAATGCAGAAGCTTCGACGCACTTCCTCAGGCGTGCAGGGATTATATATTAAAGCTTGAAGAGCTTTGTGAATGTAAAATCTCCATGGTCGGCGTAGGACCCGACAGAACTCAGATTTTCGAAAGATGATAACTCGATGACGCCGCTGGGTTCGCTATGCGGCGTCGTTCCGTATTCGGCAGGTGTATATGAAAATTCTTTTTATCGGAGATGTCGTGGGACAGGACGCCTGCGGGTATCTTCGTGACAGCATTCCGCAGATAAAAAAGAACTACGGGATTGACATGACGATAGTAAACGGCGAAAATTCTGCCGACGGAAACGGCATCACGCCGTATTCGGCAGGACTGCTTGACTTCGCCGATGTAATAACAACGGGAAATCACTGTTTCCGCCGCCGTGAAATGAACGATACCTACGATTCGAGCGACAGGATTATACGTCCCGCAAACATGGGCGAAAACGTATGCGGCAAGGGCTGCTGCGTGGTGGATTTCGGCAAGTATTCCGTTGCTGTTGTAAATCTGATAGGAACGACTTATATGCAGCCCGTTGACAATCCGTTCAGCTGCATTGACGACCTGCTGAAAAAAATAGATACAAAAAATATAATCGTTGATTTTCACGCAGAGGCTACTGCGGAAAAGAAGGCTATGGGGTATTACCTTTCGGGCAGGGTGAGCGCCGTGCTTGGAACGCATACTCACGTTCAGACTGCCGACGAGCAGATTATCGACGGTTTTACAGGATACATCACCGACGCAGGAATGACAGGTGTTCACGATTCTGTGCTCGGAGTTGAAAAAGAAATAATAATCGAAAGATTTACCACATACTATCCGCAAAGGCATATATATGCCAAGGGCAGGAATACAATTAACGGCGTAGTGCTTGAAATTGACCCTGCGAGCGGAAAATGCATTTCGATAGAACGAGTATCTGAATAAGGAGGAAATTATGCAGACGGTTAAGGTATCGGCAAATTCCGTACCCAAAGCGGTTGCGGGTGCGATTGCAGGCATAATCAGAGACGGTGAATCCGCCGAAATTCACACCGTAGGCGCAGGCGCCGTAAACCAGGCTGCCAAGGCGATTGCGGTTGCGGTAGGATTTATGAAAGAGGAAAATACGGACATAGTTTGTGTCCCCGAATTTATTGAAACGGAAATTAACGGAGAGTCAAGGACTGCTCTTAGGTTTGTTGTTGAAAAAAGATAAATCTGAGCGGAGAAGATGAGATGAAAAGAAAAAAAATTACAGCGATTGTTATGGCGGTATTGCTGGCGGTGACGTTATTCTGCGTGACAGGAGCGGCGTTTGACGGCAACGACTACGACTATGATTATGACGGCGGCGACAGCGACGGCGGCGGCGACCTTTGGATATTCTACTACATATTCCGTGTGCTTGCCGAATTTCTCGGCGTTCCCGGTGCGATAATACTGACTCTTATCATAATGGGAATAGTCATTATTCTTAAAAGAGCGTCGAAACGCAAGCACGAGGGCGGCCACGAGGTGCGCTCTTCGTCGGGTGCAGAGGGTATGGGCGTATATCTTCAGGACAGAACCTCCGAAATCGAGGCTATTATCAGAAGACACGACCCGACGTTCAATGCGGCGGAGTTTATTGCCCGTTCCAATAAGATTTACCTTGAAATTGAGGACGCATGGTGCAAGCGCGACCTTACTCCCGTAAAACAGCACCTGCACACCAATCTCTATAAAACGACCGAAACCCAGCTTTCGCAGGTAATACAGAGAGATATTACATACCATTACGAAAATATCCAGCTGATTCGAGCATATCTCAACAGCTATGCCCGTGACGAGCAGTACGAATACCTTACGGTTTATCTCAACGCCCGTATGATTGACTATCAGACCGACGCTTCGGGCAGCATAGTCAAGGGCGACAAGAACACGATGTGGAATCTTCGCTACAAGATGAAATACATGCGTTCCGTAGGCATTACAACCGAAAACGGCGGAACGTCGCAGCTCAACTGTCCCAACTGCGGAGCGCCGCTTGATATGGCGTCGGCAGGAAAGTGCGTATACTGCGGCTCCGAGATAACAACAGGCAGACACGACTGGCTGCTCAGCGACTTCGGCACAGTACGCAATGACACCCGTGACGAAGGAATAAGCATTTCCGACAACAATCTGTAAACAAAGGAAGGTGCACAAATGAAGAAAAAGTTTTTTGGGATTCTGCTTGCGGCAGTTATTGCCGTGACAGGCTTATGTATGATTTCAACCGCATTTGACGGCAATGACTATGGTTATGACAGCGGTGGCAGTTCATACAGCGGAGGCAGTTCATACAGCGACAGCAGTTCGTCAAGCTGGTCAAGCTCATCAAGCTCGTACAGCAGCTCGGGTGACGGCGATTTAAGCGTCACCTCCGTTGCGATAATTATTATAATCGTTGTTGTACTTATCGTCCTTTCCAACAAGAAGAAAGGGAATACAGGCACCACGGGCGGCGTGCGGCCGTCAGCAGGAAGTCAGGGCGCACATATTAAGCTTCCCGACAGAACTGCGCAGATTGAAAACATAATCAAGCAGAAGGACCCCAACTTCTCGGCGGGAGATTTCATTTCGTTTGCAAAAGAAGTATATGTTGATATTCAGATGGCATGGTGTGCAAAGGACCTGACAAAGGTACGCCCTCTGCTCCATACCAATCTTTACAACACAACCTGCAAGCAGATTGAGCAGAAAATACAGCAGGGTGTTACATACCATTACGAAAGCATGGTTGTAAACACCGCATATCTCACAAGCTATGCAAGAGATGAGCAGTTCGAATATCTGACGATTTATCTCAACGCCCGCTTTATCGACTATCAGACGGACGATAAGACAGGCAATATCATCCGTGGCGACAGGAACACACGCTGGGATTTGCGCTACAAGATGAAGTTCATGCGTACGGCAGGCGTTCTCACCAAGGAAGAAACAGGCCAGGCACAGGGTCACAACTGCCCCAACTGCGGCGCACCGCTTGAAATGTCCTCTACCGGCACATGCGGCTACTGCGGCTCGGTAGTTACAACAGGCATGTATTCATGGGTACTCAGCGATTTCGGCACAATAAGAAACGATACCCGTGACGAAGGCATCTCTGTTCCCAACGACGGCGGAGATACCAACTAATATTTGAAAGGAGACGGCTCTTTGGAGATTATATTTATTATTTTAGCGATAATAGTAGGAATAATTCTTGCGATAGGGCTGGTTGCGTTTGTTCTTTTCAAATATCTAAGTCATAAAACAAAGCAGGCTATCGGAATGGACCTGACCCAGGCGGCAGGTCTTATCCGAACGGGTTTTGAAACCGAATGCAATACACCGCTTGCTATTTCGAATATGGGTGCAGTGTATAAGCCTAAGCTTGCCCGTGATTTTCCCGACGTATCATACGAGCAGATTGAATCCATAGCTAAAAACGGCATTATTGCGATTTTCAGCGCTATTGAGGCGGGAAGTACGGACAAACTGCAATATCAGTCGCAAAGCCTTGTTCAGCAGGTTGAAAACGTAATAGCCGATAACAACGGAAAAGGAATAACGGAAAATTACGACAATGTTGTTATCCACAAGGCCGGAATAAGCGATTATAAAAGAACAGACAATTCGGCAAAGGTAATTTTTGACATATCCCTCGAATGTCTCCGCTACGAAACAAAGGACGGAAAGATAGTCGGCGGCAGTAATACACAGCGCAGGCAGGCAGTTTACACTGTTGTAATATGCTACGAGTATGCAACATCGGCTACGGACGACAGCGTGGTGTATTCTCACAACTGCCCCAACTGCGGAGCGCCCATTGTCGCAATCGGCGCCAATAAGGTGTGCAAATACTGCGGCAGCGGCTTAACGGAGATTTCCGACAGGATATGGCAGATAAACAGTTACAGACAAAGCAAATAATTGCAAGGCGATTTGGCATAATGCGTAAGCGGGAGCGATAAAAGCTGATGCAATTTAATAAAATGCGAAAGCAGAAAGGAAATAATTATGGGACTTATTAAGGCAGCCGTCGGCGCACTCGGCGGCACACTCGGCGACACCTGGAAAGAAGCGATACACTGCGAAGCGCTTAACAACAAGGTAATCCTGAGATGCGGTACAAAGATGAACTCCGGTTCGTCCAGATCAAGCAACACAAAGGGCACAGAAAACTACATCAGCAACGGCTCTACAATTATTGTAGAAGAGAATACATGTATGCTGACAATCGACAATGGTAAGATTACAAACGTTGTAACGGAGCCCGGTCAGTACAAGCTTGACAACTCCAGCGCACCTTCGATTTTCGCAGGAAATATCAAGGAATCTGCGCTTGAACTTATCAGAAGATTCACATACGGCGGCACGCCTTCCGTTGAGCAGAGAGTTGTATACATCAACCTCCAGAAGCTCCCCGGAATCCCCTACGGGACAGGCAAGCCCGTACCTTATTTCGACCCCAAGTACAATACCTCTATCGACCTGTGTTTCTACGGAAGCTTTGAAATTCAGGTTCCCGACGCTGAATACGCTGTAAAGTTCTATCAGCAGATTGCAAGCAAGGGCGTTGAGGCGGGCGACATGATGGTTGCCGACATCTTCAGAGATGAGCAGTACAAGAACGAATTTTTACAGGCAATGATGGTTTCGCTTTCCAAGCTTTCTGACCAGGGCGTTGCTTACAGCCAGATTTCGGGTCACCTCGACACAATCACACAGGGCGTACAGGACGCTACTGTTGACAACTGGCAGGAGAGAGGCTTCCTCGTAACAAACATCGGCTTCGGCGGCGCTGTTACACTTTCTCCCGAAAGCAAGGAACTTCTCAAGGATAGACTCAAGGCTGATACTATGCTTGGCGCTGATACACAGAGAGCAATGATGGCTACAAGCCTTGCAAGAGGTATTGAGGCAGCAGGCTCCAACGAAGGCGGCGCTATGATGGGCGTTATGGGCATGAACGCTATGATGAACACAGGCTCTAATATTATGGGTCAGATGGACATGGCAGTTCAGCAGCAGGCACAGGCACAGGCTGCACAGCAGGCAGCTGCAAACGCTTGGAAGTGCTCGTGCGGCGCACAGAACACAGGCGCATTCTGCTCAAGCTGCGGCGCAAAGAAGCCCGAAGCATGGGTTTGCTCATGCGGCGCACAGAACACAACCAAGTTCTGCGCTAACTGCGGTACCCCCAAGGGCGGCACACCCGCTCCCGCACCTGCTCCCGCAAGCTGGAAGTGCACATGCGGACAGGAGAACACAACCAAGTTCTGCGCTAACTGCGGCACAGCTAAACCCGCTGCTCCCAAGAAGTACAAGTGCGATAAGTGCGGCTGGACTCCCGCTAACCCCGAGAATCCTCCCAAGTTCTGTCCTGAATGCGGCGATCCTTTCAACGAGGACGACCTCATGCAGTAATTTCGGAAGAATAAAACATTCTGAAAATGCAGAAACATTCCCGATGATAACATCGTCGGGCAGAAATAACACAAAGCCACTTTTGATTTTGCGTCAAAAGTGGCTTTTCCTGTTTGTGGAGTTGACTGTCGGCGGTATATCTGCTATAATCAGCTTAACGACAAATACGAATATGGAGCGGAGAATAAATCAATGAAAATCTACGATATTTCCCAGGAAGTTTTTAGCTGTCAGGTGTACCCCGACGACCCTATCCCCGAAAAAAGTACGCTTAAATCAATGGAAGACGGCGAAGTATATAATCTGACAGCATTCAGCCTGTGCGCACATAACGGAACTCATGTAGACGCACCGTTTCACTTTATCAAAGACGGAAAAACTGTTGATATGATATGTCTGGAATCGGTTATAGGCATGGCTTATGTTGCGGAGCATAATGGGATTGTTTCTGCCGCCGAAGCTGCAGATATAATCGAAAAAGCAAAAAAATACGACCCTGAAGCTGCAAGGAGAATTCTGATTAAGGGCGACGCCGAGGTGTCGCTGGAGGCGGCAAAGGTATTTGCGTCCTCGGATATTTTGCTTCTGGGGAATGAGTCGCAGACGGTCGGCCCGCAAAATGCACCTATGGCAGTGCATCTTGCACTTTTGGGTGCTGATATTATTTTGCTTGAGGGGATTCGTCTGACAGACGTACCCGAAGGCGTATACTTTTTAAACGCCGCTCCGCTCAACTTATCGGGTGCCGACGGCTCCCCGTGCAGAGCGGTACTGATTGATACAAATAGATAACGCTTGTATTATCCGTAAAATATAGAATAACCGGTGAATTTTTTCACCGGTTATATTTTTACTGTCTGCATCAGGTCGGGAGCATGACGTATCATGCCAGCCCTGTTCCGAGAATAAGTCCCGGGTTTGCTATGATGTCGGCTACTTCCTCACGGGTCAGCAGAACTGTACCCTGTGTGCCTTCGAGGAAAATATTCTGTGACGCTTCGATGAGGTCGAATGACTCCTCCATTACCGCCATAACCTCGGGAATGATAACATTGTTCAGCATGCCTGCAAGAATGCCCGCCGCAAAAAACGGGTTTGAGGAGTTATTATATTCATAAATGGTAGATTGAAGCCTGCCGAGCGATTGAATAAGCCTGTCGTAGTAGCGGAGCGTTCCTGTATAAAGTTGGGCAAAGCTCTCGTCAATTGATTCTGCATAGCTGTATTCGCTCTTGAAATTATCACGGATGGCGGTGACTTCATTTTTCAGTGCGCCGAAATCCGTATCTGTGATTTTGGTAATATCCGACAGATTAAGTCCGTTCATGACCATATTAAGCGCAGTTATTGCGCCTGTTTCCATATTGTTTGCAAGTTCCTTGCGCTGTTTGAGCAAGGGGCGTGTTTCGTTTGCGGAGTATACGTTTCCGTCAAGGAAGTAGTGGTCAATAAGGAACTGTGCCATTCGGTTTTTCTCGTCGGCAGAGAGGAAAATCAAGGACATGAACGGTGCGCTGTTTCGGTCTGCGGGCAGCAGACCGCCTCTCGTGAATTCGGTCAGCACTTCTTCGGGCTTTTCCTCCGTAACTGCGGGCGTTGTATCGGGCGTGGTCGTGGTCTGGGGTGCTGATGTTGCAGCGGGCGGAGTTGTGGTCGTAGCTTCTGTTTTTGTCGTTGCGATTGGCTCGGGAGGTGTGGTTTTCGGCGGCTTTGTTCTGAGCGAGGTCGTGACAAGCGCAGTTCCGAGCGCAGCCTGTGCGTTTTCCTCTGCCTTGCTTATTTCCGCTTTCAGCTGACTGTCGATAATTGCCTCGGCAAGCGTCTTGTCCTTGCGGACTGCGTCAGCAACATAGTTTTCGGTAAAGTGAACAGCCAGAAACAGACACACTGCTCCGACGAAAATAATTACGACGGTTTTTAAAGCTTTCATTTCTTCACCCCTTTAGTTTTTCGCTCCTCCGAGATTCTTTTTTCTTACGGCAAGTATGCAAAGAGCGTAAATAACGGTGCCTGCCGCAAGAAGAACTGCACAGCGTATAAGCTGACTTACCATATCATTCGGCGCAAGCAGCATATTTGCAAGTCCGAGTCCGGTGCCCGCAAGCAGGGAAATCAGCAGCGCTGCTGATTCACGGTTGGCTGCAAACGACACAAGCAGATTAAGCGTTCCGCACAGCGCATAGAATAAAAACAGCGCAAATGCTGCCGCCGCAATGGTCGGCAGGGGAGCGTGAGTGAAATCCTGCGGAGACTGTCCGAGCATTACACGAAACCCGACAAAATCTCCGCTCCATGCGTCCGCACTGTTGAATGCACACGAGCATACGGTGTAGTTTATTGTAAGAACTGCCGCAAAGAAAACGGCGGTGTTGAAGATATACGAAGCGAGTTTTCCGCCGAGCCAGCCTGCACGGCTCTTGTGCCGCAGAATTTCCGTTTCTCCGTAACCTCTGCCGAACATAATGCCGCACACTATAAAAAGATAAAGCGGGAGATAAATAAGCACGATGTTCATGACGTCGGTTAAAATCATAAACATAACTTCGAGGCTTGAAAAAGCGGCAGTCTGTCCAAGGTCAATATATTTGCATACGCTCACAGCGGCGGTAAAAGCGATTACCGCAAGAGCAAAGCACCAGCGGACAGCGGGGATATGCTCGGTAAGCGTATACCATATTCTGTGCAATTTTCTCATTTTCTGTCACCTGCTTTCCCGATAGCCGCAAGAGCAAATGCCGCCGCAGTAAGCACTGCGGGAATGATGAATCTTTCGACGCTCACGCTTCCGCCGTAAATCGACGGAGATATGTCAAGCGGCGGATAAAAGCTTTCAAGCTTCAGATATGGAAACGCATAGGTGCAGAGAAGATAAAGCACCTGCGGGAGAATCATGGGAATATAGCTGTGTCGGTTGAGGAACGTGAGTCCGTAGGAGAAAGCGGCATACCCGAAACCAAACGAAAGCGGCAGAGAAAGGCTTGCGGCGGCATATCCCGCATCCCCGCAGCACCCCATGACAGCGCACACGCAAAATAGAATGAACTGCGGGATAAAAAGAGCGACGCCGCCCGAAATACCACACGCAAGCAGCCGTCGGAGCTCGTATCCTTTTCTTCGTTCTTTTATATTTATAAGCGTTCCGAAACGTGTACCCTTTTCCAGCATTATCATTGTCGAATACGGCATTGCGGCAAGAACAGGCGCCGCAAAGGGCAGAGCAAATGACTGTGAATTTTCGTAGAGTGCATTTGTATTTCCGCTTGTCAGAAGATAAAAAAACGCACCGAAAAGCAGAAGAAGATTAAGACAAACGCTTATGTAAAATGCGGGCTCGGTAAAAACCCGCTTTATATCGGTTTTGATGAAGTTTATCATATACATTCCCTGATTTCGGTGTTTTCGATTTTGAATGTTCTTGTGCAGAGTGAGTTTATGTCCTCTTCGATGTGGCTTGCGAGAACAATGGTCGTTCCCGACTTGTTCATTTCAAGAAAAAGCTTTCTTACCTCTGCCGCAGATTCCGTGTCAAGACTGTTCATCGGCTCGTCGAGCACAAGCAAATCGGGCGAGTTCATAACCGCCTGTATTATGCCGAGCTTCTGACGCATGCCGAGAGAGTATGTGCGTACTGCGTGCCGATTTTTGGGGTCAAGCCCAAGCCTTGTCATAAGCGCAGATATTTCCGCTGTGCTTACAGGCGACGAGCTGATTGAATTAAGTATTTTAAGGTTTTTAATACCGCTGTAATGAGGGATAAACCCGGGAGTTTCAATCATGACGCCGAGAGAGCTGAAAAAACGGTGCTGTTTTTTGTAGTTAAGCCCTCCGACCGTCACTTCTCCCGAATCGGGCAGCAGCAGTCCCGTCATAAGCTTGAAAAGAACAGTTTTACCGCTTCCGTTCCGTCCGATAAAGCCGCAGATTTCTCCCTTTTCTATTTCAAAGCTTGCGGAGTTCAGTACAGGATTTCTGCCAAAGCTTTTATTCACATTTTTAAAGCAAATATAACTCATTTATTTTTCCCCGCTTGTGCGTATTATTCTTCCGATTTGACCGCTTCGGCAAATTCCGCCTGTATTTCGGGTACGTCTGACAACACGGGCTCAACTTCCTTATGCTTGATTTTTCTGTCGATATAGTTCCTTGTAATTTTTATTACTATCGGCGACAGGGCGATTACGCCTATAAGGTTGGGTATCATCATAAGTCCGTTGAATGTGTCCGATATGTCCCACGCAATGCTTGATGTCATTACAGCGCCGAGGGAAATGACTGCCACAAAAATTATTTTATACACCTTTGCGGCCTTTACACCGAAAAGATATTCAACGGATTTAGTGCCGTAGTGCGACCAGCCGAGAACAGTTGTGAATGCAAACAGCAGAATACACACCGCCATAAACATTTCTCCCGCAGGTCCGAATACCGCTCCGAACGCCTCTTGAACAAACGTCGAGCCGTCGCCGCCGTTTACGTTTGCGCCTGTTTGTAAATCAATAGCACCCGAGGAGAGAACAACGATAGCTGTCATTGTGCAGACGATAATCGTATCGAAGAATACCTGGAAAATGCCCCACATGCCCTGAACGACAGGCTCCTTTGTGCTGGACGCAGAGTTTACCATAACCGATGAGCCAAGGCCTGCCTCGTTGGAGAATACGCCTCTCTTGCAGCCCTGCGTTACAACCTCTTTTATTGTAATGCCCGCAACGGCGCCTCCGACAGCCTCAATTCCGAATGCGAAGCGGAATATAGAGGAGAAAATATCTCCGATTATGCCGATGTTTGCGCAGATAACGACAATACTGCCGAAAATGTAAAGCAAAGCCATTATCGGAACGACTTTTTCCGATGTTGCGGCAATTCTCTGAAGTCCGCCGAAGATTACAAGACCCGCAATAAGCGTAAGAACAAGACCGATGATTATTGACGTCCATTTTATATCTGCGAAAGCGACTGCGTCGAACGACTTGAAAAAGGCGTTTTCGAGATTTATTGTTATTTTATTTATCTGGCCGCAGTTTCCTATTCCGAACGAGGCAAGGACTGCAAAAACCGAAAACAGAACTGCGAGCGTTTTTCCTGCGGCTTTCATATGCTTGTATCTGCCAAGGCCGTGTCGCAGATAATACATTGCGCCGCCCGACCATTCGCCGTTTTCGTTTCTTCTTCGGAAGTATATTCCGAGTACATTTTCCGAAAAGCTCGTCATCATGCCGAAAAGAGCCGCAACCCACATCCAGAATACAGCTCCGGGGCCGCCTATTGCGATAGCGGAAGAAACTCCGACTATGTTTCCCGTTCCGATTGTTGAGGCGAGCGCTGTGCACAGAGCCTGGAACTGCGAAACAGAGCCTTTTTCAGTCTTTGTACGTATTTTTTTGCTGAAAAGAGAGCCTATTGTTGCTTTTACCCACGTTTTAATATGTATAATCTGAAAGAATTTAAGCAGTACAGTCAGAACAATGCCCGACCCTATAAGCAGCCATAAGCCTATTTTCACCCACACAAAATCATTTACAACCTTGTTTACATCGGCAAGCGCAGATAATATGCCGTCTGCCGTCTGTGCCGTATCAGCTGTTTCCGCCATAAGCGAGAAAACTCCGTTCATCCAAACACGCCTTTCGTATCTTTAATCACAATCACAATTATTATAACACATTTTGCCTTTTACTGCAACATTTTTCATATCATTCGGACAAAAGAATTAAAGCTTGTCATATGCTGTCCGAAAGCTGCATATATATCTTATGAAAAAAATATGGAGGTACATTATGGAGCTTTTAATCAATAAGGATACAGTCAACGTCTGCGAAACGGTGTATGACGGCTGCATTGAGCAGGGCGTCGAGTTTGATTATGTTCTGCCTGATTATTATCCCGATATTTTCAGGATAATCAAATGCTCGCTGACGCCGGGGATAGTGTCGTACAATTTTGCGGGAGACCAGCTTGTATGTGACGGAGTTGTGTATATCAGGGTGCTTTATACCGGCGAAGAAAACAACAAGATAAACTGCATAGAGCACAGGTATACATATTCCAAAACCATCGACCTTTCCGCCACACCCGAAATGCCCGCCGTTGTATTTCTTCCGAAAACGGATTACTGCAACTGCCGTGCGATAAGCGGCAGGCGGCTTGACGTGCGGGGAGCGGTAAGCATTCGCACGAAGATTACGAACTGCGTCAAAAAGGAGATTATAACCGACGTATGCGGAGGCGGCATTGAGAAGCGCACCGAAAAAAGCAATTACTGCGTCGACAGACTGTACGCCTCACGGCGTTTCGTTTCCCGTGAAGATATAGAAACAGGAACAGGCAAGGGCGGCATTTCCTGTATTCTAAGCAACAGCTGTACCGTTTCACCTGCCGAGGTCAAGATAGTTGCGGAAAAAGCGGTTGTAAAGGCAGAGGTAACGCTGAAAGCGATTTATCTTGTGCAGACGGACGACGGAGAAAATGTGACGGAAAGCATGGAGGCGTCGATACCGCTCAGTCAGATTATTGACGTAGCCGGACTTACTCCCGAGCATACAGCCAATGCGGTAATGCGCATTCTTGACTGCGATATTGAGGCGAAAAATGACGAGAACGAAGAAAACCGCATTATAGCCTGCGACCTCACGGTCGATTGCTGTGTGTATGCATGTGCTGACGGAGAAATATCTCCTGTTACGGATTTGTATTCAACGGAGTACGAAACCGATTTCAGACAGACCGAGATAAAGGCGGAGCATTCACCCCAGAAAATATGCGAGCAGACAGCTGTAAAGCTTGAAATAGACTGCGGCGGAGAGGGCGTAGAGGAAATAAAGGACGCACGCTGCGAGGTGACGGGTTTCAGCTGCGCCGTAGACGAGGATGATAACGAAAAGCTGAAAATAAGCGGGCAGTGCGCTGTGCAGCTTATCTGCGCAAACGGAAATATGCTGTATTTTATTGACAGAAGCGAGTCGTTCTACGCCGAGGTCGGAATAATTCCTGTGTGCGGCGGTTCGTCTTCGGAAATAGATGTTTCCGTTTCGTCGGTTTCGTACAGCATAAGCTCAGATAACGCAGTTGATATGCGCATACAGCTCCTTGTATGCGGCACCGTATACAGCGTAGGAAGCGTAAAGACGGTATACGATATTACTGTTCACGAGGATATGAAAAAATGCGTTGGAGGCGATTATTCGCTGAAGCTTTACTACGCCGACGCATACGAGGATATATGGTCAATCGCAAAGCATTACAATACGTCCGTTGAACTTATAGAGGCGGAAAACGAGCTTGACGGAGAGGTGCTTGCCGAGCCTTGCATGCTGCTTATTCCTATATCATAATAAGAAAGGGTATGGATTATATATGAACAAATCTATCTATCACGACATAGCAAAACGTACCGACGGGAACATTTATATCGGGGTAGTCGGTCCTGTGCGCTCGGGAAAATCAACGTTTATAAGCCGCTTTATGCAGTCGGTTGTTATTCCGAGGATTGAAAGCGATTTTCGGAGAGAGCGTGCGGTTGACGAGCTTCCGCAGTCGGCGGCGGGCAAGACTATCATGACAACCGAGCCGAAATTCATTCCCGAGGATGCTATAACGATAATGCTTGACGACAATGCGTCGATGAATGTCAGATTGATTGACTGCGTCGGATACATTATTCCCAGCTCAATCGGGTATATCGAAAATG
This sequence comes from Ruminiclostridium sp., assembly GCA_045579125.1. Lineage (GTDB taxonomy): Bacteria > Bacillota > Clostridia > Oscillospirales > Ruminococcaceae > Ruminiclostridium_E. The sequence continues at coordinate 7,724 of JAZNLN010000111.1, read as the reverse complement.
ATATGCCGAGAATGGTTATGACGCCGTGGTTTGATACGGAAATTCCGTTCAATATGGCGGCAGAGGTCGGCACTCAGAAGGTTATAAACGAACATTCGACAATAGGTCTTGTCGTCACGACCGATGGCAGTATTACAGGCATTGCGAGAGAGGAATATGCAGAGGCGGAGGAAAGAGTTGTAAACGAGCTGAAAAATATTAACAAGCCGTTTGTCGTTATTCTCAACTGTCAGTACCCCGAAAGCTTTGAAAGCATTTCGCTTGCAAAGGAGCTGTCCGAAAAATACGGCCAGCCTGTTATCCCGCTTAACTGTCTTGAAATTACCGAAAAGGAAATCAAGGATATTATGGAGGAAATTCTGCTTCGTTTCCCGATAAAGGAGGTAAACATCAGAGTTCCGAAATGGCTTAATTCTCTTGAAAAGGAGCATTGGCTCAAACGTGCGGTTTTTGACACATTAAAAGCTGCTGCCGCTGATGTAAAAACAATCGGAGATGTAAAGCTGATAGCGGAGAAGATGAAAACCGAGGAAAATGTTTCGGAAAGCAGAATTGACGAAATATCTCTCGGAAACGGAGCGGCATATCTTACGGTTGAGCTTAAAAATGAGCTGTTCTACAAAATTCTCGGCGAGCTTACAGGGCTTGATATTGAGGGCGAAAGCGACCTTATGCCGAGAATGATTGAGCTTGCCGAAATCAAGAAAAAGTATGAAAAGGTGAAAAGTGCGCTTGACGAGGTACAGGCGACGGGTTACGGAATTGTCATGCCCGATATTGACGAAATGACCTTACAGGAGCCCGAAATCGTTAAGCAAAGCGGCAAATTCGGCGTTCGTCTGCGTGCGGAGGCTCCGTCTATCCATATGATGTCAGCTCGCATTCAGACCGAAGTTTCGCCGATTGTGGGCTCCGAAAGACAGAGCGAGGAGCTGATTCGTTATCTCCTTGAGGGTTTTGAAGAAAATCCGACAAAAATATGGGAAAGCAATATTTTCGGAAAATCTCTGCACGAGCTTGTGAACGAGGGCCTGCACACCAAGCTTGCGAAAATGCCGTCGGACGCAAGAATGAAGGTCCAGGAAACGATACAGCGGATAATCAACGAGGGCTGCAGCGGCCTCATCTGCATTATCCTGTGATATAAAATCTGCGGTAAAATATAACCCGTGAAGAATCTGCGCAAGTTCATCGGAAACGTTCTTGTGCTTTATTCACGGGTTATTTTTATTGAAAAATGGGTTTGAATTGTCTTATTTTGCGTCAGTTTCATTTTTGCTTAAAACTTCTGAATTTTCATACGGATAACTGCAAAGCACGCTGTCCATGTATTTTATTCCGCAGAAATATTTGCAAATAGAAGTATTTTTTACAGCGCATTTGTGTTCCTTTGTGTTTTCCGACTTGTTCCACGGACAAATATCCTGATTCCAGTCAACGTTCTCGCTGACCAAATCAATATCCATATTTGCGCCTTTAAGCTCCTTGATTTTCGTATTATTCATTCGCATTTCTCCTATAAATTATTGCTCATTTTCGTTCTTATACGGCAGCTGTGCTGTAAACCGCAAAAGCCACTTTTGACATAACATCAAAAGCGGCTTTTTATTGCTTTTATATACCCAAACGGGAGCAAGCTGTCGCACGTCGAACGTTAGTTCGATTTCGTTTAAAACGAAAAGCCCGGTCAGTCGTTGCGCTTGAGGTAGCGGGGGAGAGTTTCCACAAGCACGTTAATCTGCGGCTTGGAGAACTGTTCGTTAGCACCTACCGACTCGCCCTTTATTCTCATTTTCTCGTCAATCAGCGACGAGAACAGGAATACGGGAATCTGTTTGAGATAAGAGTCAGACTTGATAAGCTTTGTCAGTCTGTGACCGTCCATCTGCGGCATTTCAATATCCGAAATGAGCAATGCGACATGGTCGAGCAGATGGTCGTCGTGCGAGATGTTGGAGATATAATTCCATGCCTCCTGACCGTTGGCGAACGAGATAACGTTTTTGTAACCCGCCTGCGTCAGAGTGTCAACAATCATCTTGTTAAGGAAAGGAGAGTCCTCTGCGATAACGATATTTCTTGAATAGTCAACGCTGTCGTCGTATTCAATCTTGTCAATACCCTCTACGTCAAGACCTGCGCTGCAGTTGAGGTCGGTGATAATCTTTTCGAAGTCAAGTACAATGATTATACCTGTATCAATTTTCGCAATGCCCGTAGCAATGCCTGCGTTGCTGTTGTTTGCAACCTTCGGCGGCTTTTCGATGTTAGCCCAGCTTATGCGGCGGATACCGATAACGCTTGTTACATGAAAGGCAATATCCATCTGGTTGAACTGGCAGACGATAAGCAGACCCTTGGAGTCCTCGGGCTGCGGAATGTTGAGCACCTTATGTAAATCCACTATTGTAATGAGCTTGTCACGGGGCATAAATACGCCTTCTATTTCGGGCGGAGCCGACGGCATTGGAGTTGCCTCACGATATGTCATAATTTCGTTTACCTTTGCGATGTTTATGCCGAAATCCTTATTGCCGACAAAAAACTCAAGCAGTTCAAGTTCGTTTGTGCCGCTTTCAAGCAAGATATTAGTTTCCATACTTTATTACCTTCCTTTGCGATTGATGTGCCTTTTATTTATTATACAACATAAAAATAGAAAAATCAATACTTTTTGTCAAAAATAACAAGAAATTATAAACATTCTTTTTTATCAGTAAACATATCTGCTTCCGCCGACAAATTCACGGATAAGGGAGTTTGCGGGTACGAATTTCTTGTCCATTTCGTCTACCTCGCCTACAAATTCCTCTATATCTCGGAATTCGTCGAAGAGCGGCGAGGTGCCTCGTGCGGCGTCGAATTCGTCAAGTACGAAGTTTCTGAAAACCGCCGCTTCGTAGCCGATGAATGTGTCAATGTCGAACTGCGCATTCGGCTTGTAAGGCATAATGAATTTCATTTCGCCCTGCTGTACCCATTTGAAATTTTCAAGAGTATCCTCGGCCTTTCTTCCTCTGAACAGCTTGTCACGGACAATTCTTCTCATAAGTCTGATTTTCGAAGGGTGGAGAAGATTGCTGTCGTCGTTTTGCAGACGTGTTCTCACGCTGACATACACTGTTGTTGCATGTGAGCCGATGTTTCCTGTGATTTCAGGGTTAAGGGCGTGTATGCCCTCCATGATAATCATTTCGCCCTCTTTTCTCTGGAGAACGGTACCGGGCTTGCGGCTCTGCGATGCGAAATCGAAAGTCGGAATTTCGATAGGCTCGCATTTCCACAGCTTTTCGAGGTGCTCGTTAAGTAAATCCATATCAAGACGTTTAGGCGATTCGAGGTCTATTCTGCCGTCTGCATCTCTCTCGTTTCTCGGGTCGTTGAGAGGCAGGAAATAGTTGTCCATTGAGATTGTGTGGGTATTGATTCCTGCGTGTTCAAGATTTGTTTCGAGACGGAGTGCGGTTGTTGTTTTGCCCGAGCCCGACGGACCCGAAATAAGCACGATAGGGGAGTCGATTTTGTTGTCGGCAAGCGAATCCGAAACGGCGGAAATTCCGTCGGAATAAGCTTTTTCAGACTCGGCGATAAAATCGTCAAGATTGGTTTTCATGCGGAAATTGAGGTCGCTTATTTTCATTATTTTCATATGCCGTTACTCCTTTGAAATGTTTTTGATAAGCTCTATAACATCGAGAGCCGAATCGCATTTTGCATACAGCAGAGGCAGTATTTCCTCGTCGGGCTGGGTAAGGTCGGGTATCATTACCGCCCTGCAGCCTGCGCTGCTCGCTGATTTTATTCCGTTAGGGGAATCCTCAAGCGCAATGCACTCCGAGGGGTCGAGTCCGAGCTGTGCTGCCGCATATCTGTAAATATCGGGGCAGGGCTTGCCGTTCTCAACCATCGAGGCGCTTATCACCTTATCGAACCTGTCAAATATGCCGATTTCCGTAAGGTATGCAGTAGCTCTCTGTATATCTGTTGCTGTTGCAACTGCGGCGGCAATACCCGACTGCGAAAGGTAATCCAGCAGCTCGTCAATGCCTTTCTTTTTTTCAAGCCCGTGTTCGGCGAGATGTGCCTGCATAAGCTCCATACGTCTTGTGCGTACAGTTTTGTAGTCGCATTCTTCCCCGAACCATTCCTTCAGCTGCGGCTCGCAGAACTTTCCCGCAAGACTGCGGATTGCGAGAGCGTGATGCGGTTTCATCGGAAATCCGTACTCCTCTGCCGCTTGTACCCAGTATTTTACGAGCAGCTTTTCGGTGTCAGTTATAACACCGTCCATATCAAATATTACAGCCTTAATCATCAGAATATGTGTCCTTTATCGTCTGTCTGAATGTACGAAATGGAGAGAATTGTCTTAACATTTCTTGAAATGGAAATCGTATAAACCATTGTCTTGTCAGGCTCTGTTTCCACTTCAACTCCGGGAATGTGTGCCGTTACGGGGATATATTCAACCGTTGCGCTGTATATATCTCCGACGGAGGTGATGTTGGAAATTGAGGGAGTGTATGCGGTGTATCTCGGCGAAATCGGCACGAGATAACGCTTCGATTCGGCGTCGTATTCGAAGTTGTAGTCGAGGTTGATAATCGACTGGTGTTCGATTTTTGCACCGTTACCGTACAGACTGCGCACAGCGTGTTCTACGTCGATTTCGGGAACATACATGTAGTAGTTGTAAAGCGTTTCGTAGTTGCTCGTATTTCCGTCGAATATTACCTTCCATATTGCGGCATTTATGACGGTTGACGAGGGAAGCTCCGATGCGTCCGTAAATTCGGGCGGGTTTGCGGTGACTACGGGAAATACAAACTGTGCTATTTCCTGTTTGAGCGCAGTCTGATTTATTATGTCGCTTGCGGTATTGCAGGTAAAATTAACAGTAGCTATAAGTCCGATTACTGCGAGAACGACAATTATTATTCCGAGCGCCACAAAGCCTTTGTTCGTGCGGGCTTTCGGCTCCTCTGCAATTACTTCCTCGGCGGCAGCTTCCGGCTGCTCCTCGTTTATTTCTTCGACGTCTTCGTTTAACACCTCGTTTATGGTGCCCACAAGAGAGGTTACTATTTTAGGCTCCTTGGATTTGTTTTCCTGATTTGCGTTAAGTGCCTCGCCGTTGTTTCTGACGTTTTTCTTTTTATTGCGTTTTTTTGCCATTATGTATCCTTCCTGAAGGGAAATCAGCCTCTTATCTGACCGTTTCCGTTTACGAGATATTTATAGGTCGTGAGCGCTTCAAGACCCATGGGTCCTCTTGCGTGCAGCTTCTGGGTTGAGATGCCGATTTCTGCGCCGAGGCCGAATTCAAAACCGTCCGTAAAGCGTGTGCTTGCATTTACATATACAGCCGCAGCGTCTACCATAAGCTGGAATTTTTCCGCACAGTCACGGTTGAGAGTGATGATTGCCTCGCTGTGCTTTGTTCCGAATTTGTTGATATGTTCGATAGCTTCGTCGATGCTTGAAACTACCTTTGCGGCGATTGTGTAATCAAGGAATTCCATGCGGTAGTCCTCGTCGGTAGCGATGCTTTCGGTTACGATGTATTTTGACGTTTCTTCATCGCCGATTATTTTCACCTTGCCGTCCCATTTCTTTGCGAGCGCAGTGAAGAACTGTTCGGCCACGTCCTTATGAACGAGTACGTTTTCTATTGCGTTGCACACCGACGGACGCTGTGTTTTTGCGTTATCGGTGATATTTACCGCCATGTCAATATCGGCAAAGCGGTCAACATACACACTGCAGTTGCCTTCGCCCGTCTGGATTACGGGGATTGTAGCGTTTGCGATTACGGTATTTATAAGTCCGCCGCCGCCTCTGGGGATGAGCACGTCGATATACTTGTTTGCTTTCATCATTTCGCCCGCAACCTGTCTTGAGGTGTCGACAACAAGAGCGATAGCGTCGGGACAGATACCTGTTTCCTCAAGTGCCTGCCGCATAAGCGAAACGAGGCATTTGTTGGAGTATATTGCGTCGCTGCCGCCTCGGAGAATGCACACATTTCCCGATTTCAGACATAACGCCGCAGCGTCTACTGTAACATTGGGGCGGGATTCGAAAATGATTCCGATAACGCCGAGGGGCACTCTTTTCTTGATTATATTCAGTCCGTTCATAAGCGATTCTCCGCCGATAACCTGACCGATAGGGTCTTTTAGATTCATAATCTGGAGGACGCCCTCGCTTATTGCGTCGATTTTCTTTTCGTCGAGGCGGAGTCTGTCCACCATAACCTTTGTAATTCCGTTGCTTTCGGCATTCTCTACGTCCTTTGCGTTTTCCTTTATGATAAGCTTCTTATTTGCGAGGAGCTTGTCGGAGATTGCCTGGAGAGCCTTGTTTTTCTGCTGTGTTGTTATGCTTCTTATTGCTTTTTCGGCATTTTTTGCCGCAGTTCCGAGTTCTTCTATGTAGCTCATATTTCATCCTTTCTTACGCACGGAAAAGCGTGCATTTTGCCGTTCCGTCGAATAAATCGTAAAGCAGTTCGGGGTTTTCGCCTTTGATGATAACCGTCGGTATTCTTGCCTCTGCGGCGATGGTAGCCGCCTCAAGCTTTGTCAGCATTCCGCCGCTTGCAAGCTCGGAGCCTTTCTCGCCCGCAGACGCTATCATTTCGTCCGTTATCCTGTCGACAACGGGAATAAGCTTTGCGTCGGGGTACTTCGGGTTTTTGTCGTACAGACCGTCAACGTCCGTCAGAATAACCAGCAGGTCAGCCTCGCACAGCTTTGCGGTCATTGCGGAAAGAGTATCATTTTCGTCGAAGTCGAGCTGTTCGATAGAAACTGTGTCATTTGCATTTATTATCGGAACACAGTTCATTTCGAGCAGCTTGTGGAATGTGTTGAACGCATTTTCACGTCTGTCCTTGTTTGAAATAACATCACGGGTCACAAGAATCTGCGCAACCTTGTGATTGTATTTTGAAAACTCACGGTCGTACATATTCATAAGCTCGCACTGACCTATTGCGGCGCATGCCTGCTTTGTCGGTATATCCTTCGGGCGTTCCTTTAAGCCTGCTTTTCCCACGCCGATGCCGACTGCGCCCGATGTAACGAAGATAATTTCTCTGCCCTGGTTTTTAAGGTCAGCCATAACTTCGATAAGCTTGCGGACACGTCTTATGTTTATATTTCCCGTTTTGTATGCCAGCGTTGATGTGCCGACTTTTATTACAATACGTTTTGCATTGGTTATCTCTTTCAAAATTGTTCCTCCTTGATACCGTGTTTTATCTGCGGTATTTTATAGTGTAAATATACATTTTAATTATATCAAATTTATCCTTAAATTGCAATAGCAAAAAGAAAAATAAGGCTGAACATTTCTCTTTGCACGTTGGTTTTCGGATATGTCGATATAGCTGTGCTCCTTTCTCGGCGAACGCACACGGATTGCCTTGTTTTATGCAAAAAAATAACCCGAAAAGAGCACTTTCCGGGTTAGATGTATTCAGTTGATTTATTACTTCTTTGCAGCGGGCTTTGCTTCTGCCTTAGGAGCTTCCTTCTTTGCAGCAGGCTTTGCCTCAGCCTTGGGAGCTTCCTTCTTTACAGCAGGCTTTGCAGCAGCCTTGGGAGCTTCCTTCTTTGCAGCGGGCTTTGCTTCGGCCTTGGGAGCTTCCTTCTTTGCAGCAGGCTTTGCGGCAGCCTTCTTTGCGGGAGCTTTCTTTGCAGGAGCAGCTTTCTTTGCGG
>JAZNLN010000110.1:0-12699 GCA_045579125.1 Ruminiclostridium sp. | reverse complement strand
GGCGTCTTCGATTTCCTCAAGGTCTGCGAGGTTTACTCCTACCGTTGACAAAGCATCTTCAACTTCCTTTTCAATTCCGAGGCAGAGAAGTCGGATCGTAGCCATGTCGTTCTGTGAGCCAAGGAGTTGCAAAGCTGTATTGTCTTCCTAAGACCGCTTGGCCTCCGACTTGGCGTCTTCGATTTCCTCAAGGTCTGCGAGGTTTACTCCTACCGTTGACAAAGCATCTTCAACTTCCTTTTCAATTCCGAGGCAGAGCAGATTGTTGTAAACAGCTCTTCCCATAAGGAATTCCATCGAAAGGTAGCATGCACGCTTTGTTTCGAGGTGTGCTTTTTTGCTCTTCTTCCAATTATCGCTTATTGATGCCATAACTGCCTCTGAAACAGCGTCGTGAATCTGCGGGGCTGTTGCTGTTTCGGGGGCTGTGTCATACTTTTCGGCAAGTATATCGCCGAATTTTTTTAAAAATAACTGTTTATCCATACATTTCTCCTGTTTTATGCGCCTGGCGCTTTTTATCTTTATATTATACCATACATAATATTATTTTGCAAGTATTTGTATGGTTTAATCTCCGAGTTCCTTGTAGTAAAAAATAGCAAGCTGCGTTCTGTCACGGAGATTCAGTTTTTCAAGTATCACGCTCAGATAATTTCTTACTGTTCCTTCGCTTAAAAAAAGTTCTGCGGCGATTTCCTTGTTGGAATTACCTTTGGCAACCTGTTTTATTATGTCAAATTCTTTTTCCGATAAATCAAAATCGCCGTATGTTTTCTTTTCCGAGGCATTCAGAACGGTAGGGAGTTTTGACGCTATTTCCTCGCCGAAAACATTTGAGCCGAGGTGCACAGCGTTGAGCGCAGGGATTATACTGTTGTAGTTCTGTTTCAGCAGATAACCCTTGGCGCCTATTTTAAGTGCGGATATTATATACTCGTCGTCGGAAAAGGTTGTGAGAAAAAGGATTTTGGCGTCGGGAAACTCGGACAGTATTTCTTTTGCTGCGTCAATTCCCGTTTTATCTCCCATTCTTATATCGAGCATTGCCACATCCGGTTTTTTATCCCTGTATAGTTCTACGGCTTTGTCTGCTGAATTTGCCGTACCTGCAACCTCTATGTCACTGCCTGCCGTTATTATTGTCTGTAATGAGGTGCAGATAAGTGCGTCATCGTCTGCGATTATTATTCTCATATTCATTGCCTTTCACTGTTTTTTTGCGGAAACAAATATTCTGTATCCGTTATCGGTTGTAATATTGACAATTCCGTCTATTGATGATACACGCTGACGGATATTTTCCATACCCATTCCTTTTGAGCTGTGATTGGATGTTTTCGTGCCGTTGTCGCTTATTATCAGCTGATACAGCATCGGGTGTTCATAGAGCATTACATTTACCTCGGTGGCGTTTGAATGCTTGATTACGTTTGACAGCGCTTCCTTTACGATTCCTGTAAAAGCGTAAATATACTTATTGTCGGGATTTTCCGATATTTCATATTTCAGGCTGCATTTGCAGAATGTAAAGCCACTGCACAGAGAATAGAGCGATGTATATAAATCAAGACTTTCGTCACGAAGATTGTGAACAGAGTTCCTTATTGACGTCATGCTTTCGTTGAGAGTGGTATTCAGCTGCGTCAGGAGCATTTTTGTCATTTCGTCTTTTTCTGTTGCAATTATGGCTCCGAGCTGAATAATCGAGCACGAAAGCTGGTGTCCGACGTTGTCGTGAATTTCTCTTGCTATGCGGTTTCGTTCTTCGAGCTGCACGCTCTTTATTTCAAAATTCTGGTCAGTTACTGTGTTGTTGAGTTTGTTTTCAAGTTCAAGTGTAAGCTCTGTGAGAGAGTCACGTTGTGTTTTGTTCTTTTGGGTCAGAGTATTTATGATGTTTGTTTTTATTTTTGCCATTGCCGTAACGACAGCAATTACAAGCAGTTTAATAAAGTTTGCGGGCGTCAATATTCCGAAGCAAACGAACAAAGGTATAATTATTGCAGACATGGATATTGCATATTTGTTTTTTTCTATTATTCCGTATGCAGCTATGGGGGCAAAATAAAGCATCGGATTATAAAAACAAGCGGCAATGCAGTATACGACAAAAAGTGCAGCCGATACGGCTTTATTCTGGAGCATTTCGTCGATACAGCATGCGGTTATGGCTATAAGAAACGGTATAATCAGCTCGAAGCCTCTGAATGTATCAAAGCATAGAATCAGGGATATTGCAAGCAAAAAGCACTTGTCAATAATAGTCCTCATATTTTCTCCTCCGAATGTGACAAATGTCATATGATATTTGTTACAAATATCACTACCGAAATTTTACCATAAACGTTATAATAAAGTCAAGCTAAAGCAATTACATACGAAAGGAAAATGATTATGACAGTAAAAATTCAGAATCTTGTCAAAAGATACGGCGAGCTCATCGCTCTTGATCACCTTAATCTTGAAATTCGTGAGGGCGAGATATTCGGACTGCTTGGTCCGAATGGTTCAGGTAAGACAACGGCTATTAACTGTATGCTATCGCTGCTTTCCTATGATAAGGGAGACATCGAGATTTTCGGAAAGAAAATGACTCCGTCGGCTTATGACATAAAGAAAGAAATAGGTATAGTAATGCAGAATGTTGCGGTTTTCAACGAACTTACCGTATACGAGAATATCGATTATTTCTGCGGCTTATATGTTAAAAACAAGGAAAAGCGCAGAAAGCTTGTAGAGGAGGCTATCGAATTTGTAGAGCTCGGAGAGTTCAGAAAGTTCCGTCCGAAAAAATTAAGCGGCGGTTTGTTAAGGCGTCTGAACATAGCCTGCGGTATAGCGCATAAGCCTAAGCTTATTATTTTCGACGAACCTACGGTTGCGGTAGACCCTCAGAGCAGAAACGCTATTCTGACAGGTATAAAAAAGCTTAATTCTGACGGTGCAACAATAATTTATACGTCGCATTACATGGAAGAAATCGAACAGCTTTGTTCACGGATTGCGATTCTTGACAAGGGCCGTGTAATAGCCGAGGGAACAAAGGAAGAGCTGAAGAGCATGCTTTCAGCGGGAGAAAAAATAATTGTTGAGGTTTTCGGAATCAACGATGAACAGCTCGCAAATATAAAAGGGATAAAGAACATTATGGAGGTCGAGTATAACTCCGCCGAAAATATGCTTGTAATCCGTTCGGGCGAGGCGTCGAGCAGTATTATTGCAAACGTTGTAGACTGTCTGTCGTCGTGCAATGTTTCGTACGGTAAGATTTATTCGGAAATGCCCACTCTGAACGATGTTTTCCTTGCGATTACAGGCAAGGAACTGAGAGATTAAAGGAAAGGTTAGGATTTATGTTTATTCATCTTTTCAAATACAGAGTTAAATGTATGGTCGCCGACTTCGGCGGTATGTTCTGGCTTTTGTTTTTTCCGCTGTGCCTTTCGTTGTTTTTTTACATGGGGCTTGGCAATATAAGCGAAAGCAAGATAGCGGCAATAGATGCGGCTGTTATCGGGGAAAATGAAGAGTTTTTATCAGCGGCAAAAGAAAGCGGTTTGTTTAATTTCGTTGACGCCGACGAGGATAATGCGAAAAAAATGCTTTCAAGCGAAGAAGTAAAAGCGGTATTCATTCTCGGCGACGAAATAAAGATAATGCTGTCGTCAAACGGTATTTATCAGAGTATATCAAAGCTTTTCCTCGATACATATCTTCAGCGCAGTGAGACTGTTGTAAATATTGTTTCCGAAAATCCCGCAGTGCTCTCAGACGGATTTATTGATGAGCTTTCCGATATGCACACACATACGGAAGAAATGCCCAACAGTCCGAATATGAATTTTCTTGTTGTTTACTATTATGGACTTATTGCTATGGCGGTAATTATGGGCGGAAGTCTTTCGCTTGAAAATGTTTCGTTTATCCAGGCAAATCAGTCTAACGTAGCGTGCAGATTCAATATGGCGCCTGTGAATAAAATTTATGCTTTTGCCGCCATGTCATCTGCATCCCTTATGTTCCATTTTGCATCAAACCTCCTTCTGATTGGGGTGCTCAAATTCGTGTTCGGGGTGGATTTCACCGATAAGATTGGTCTGGTTATACTGACTGTATTTGTTGGCTGTTTTTCGGGGCTTATGTTCGGCGCTCTTGTAGGTTCACTTATTAAAAAAGGCGAAGGAATAAAACAGGGAATTATCATCGCAATAACAATGCTTGGCGCTTTCCTTTCCGGAATGATGTCCAGTGATATCAAGTATTACGTTACGGCATATGCTCCGTGGCTGAAATATCTTCTTATGCCTGAGCTTGTGAGTGACTCGCTGTATGTTCTTTATTACTACGAAACGCTTGATAAATATTTTCTTAATATGGGAATACTGCTTGCTATGGGAATTGTGTGCTTTGCGGTTACTTTGATAATTCTTTCAAGGCAAAAATACAAGAGCCTGTAAGGAGGGGATGAAATGAATATCTTTAAATTATATTTGCGTCTGTTTTTTAAGAGCGCTCTTGGCATTTCTCTGATGTATATGATAGTTTTCCTTTTTGTTTCGTCAGTTTTTCTGTCCTCCGGGGGGAGTTCTTCCTCGACCTCGTTTGAAGCCTTTAAGTGTAGAACGGCAGTTCTTAATAATGATAACAGCACAGTGGCGTCAGAGCTTGAAAAATACATAAAAGACAATACGACTCCGGTTGAGCTTACATCGTATGACAATGACAGTATAAAGGATTCGATTTTTGCAAGATATGTTATGTATGTGCTTATTATTCCCGAGGGATACGGCGAACGATTTGCTACTGATGACGAGCTTAAACTCGGCGTATACAGCGTTCCCGACGCCGCAAGCGCTGCACTTGTTGACCAGATGGTGAACAATTTTCTGATTACGGCAGAGCTTTATAAAAAGGGAACAGGTGAAATTGATTTTACAAAAGTGCGCAGTGACCTCAGCATTGAATCGGATGTTGTTATGAGCAATAATTATCAGAGTAGCAAAAACTCTGTAACCGAGCAGGCAATTACATTTATGGCATATCCGATACTTGCGATAGTTCTCTTTGCTACCTGTCATGTTATCATCACGCTTCAGCATACGGATATAAAGCGCAGAATCAACTGCTCGCCCGCAAAATCTCTTAATGTAAGCCTTCAGGTATATCTTGGCGCATTCGTTGTTGCGCTTGTGGTATTTGCGGTAATGGTTGTATTCATGTTTGCGGTTTATTCGAAAGATATTACATCATATACGGCACCTTTTTACTTTCTTAATCTGTTTGTGTTTGTTCTGGTTGCGCTTTCAATCGCTGTTTTTGTTGCGGGTTTCGGAAAGTTCAGCGTGATAATGCCCGTATCAAATATTGTATCTCTTTCGTGCAGTTTCCTTGGGGGTATATTTGTGCCTCTTGAGCTGTTAAGTGAGTCAGTGCTTCGCATAGCGGTTATAAATCCTGCATTCTGGTACGCCAAAGCCAATGGAATAATAAGCGGAATAACCGCCTCAAATCCCGCAGTTCCGTCGGAACTTTTTGTGTGCATTGTCGTAGAACTGCTGTTTGCGGTTGCGTTTTTTGCAATGTCGCTGGTTGTGACGAGAATCAAAAGAAGTAAATAATTTTTTCGTTACAGTCCCTCGGTTTGGCTATCTGCTGAGGGACTGCTTATTTTTTGTAAAAATCATTGACAAAGTATAAATATAAGTGTATAATAAATTAGTGTGTATAATGAAAAAATATATCCAAAGCGTCTTGTGACGTATAACTCACGGACAGCAAAAGGAAGGACGGTTATAAATGGGATTATTTGATAAAATATTCGGCAGCTATTCCGAAAAGGAAGTTAAACGAATAGAATCGACAAAGCAGGCGGTGCTGGACAGAGAGCCTGTGTATCAGGCTATGAGCGATAAGGAACTTCAGGCGCAGACCGATGTTCTTAAAAAGCGTCTTGCAGACGGCGAAACCCTTGACGATATTTTAGTTGACGCATTTGCGGTATGCCGTGAGGCAATGTGGCGTGTTATAGCAATAAAGCCTTATCCTGTTCAGATTATAGGCGGTATTATTCTTCATCAGGGACGTATTGCTGAAATGAAGACAGGTGAAGGTAAGACTTTCGTTGCGGCACTTCCGTCATATCTTAATGCACTGACAGGTAAAGGTGTTCATGTCGTAACCGTAAACGACTATCTTGCAAAGCGTGACAGCGATCAGATTGGTCGTATTCATCGTTTCCTCGGTCTTACCGTCGGACTTATTTCTCATGATATGAGAAATGATGACAGACGTAAGGCTTATAACTGCGATATAACCTATGCAACAAATAACGAGCTGGGCTTCGACTATCTGCGTGACAATATGTGCATACGCAAGGCTGACAAGGTACAGCGTGAGCATAATTACGCTATCGTGGACGAAGTTGACTCTATCCTTATAGACGAAGCGAGAACTCCGCTTATTATTTCGGGTAAAGGCGACAAATCAACAGACCTGTACCAGAAAGCTGACAAGCTTGCAAGAACGCTCCGTTCAATCAAGGTTGTAGAGGTAGATTCCAAGGAAGAACAGGATGATTACGACGGCGATTATATCATCGATGAAAAGGCAAAGAATGCAACTCTTCTTCCTGCCGGCGTAAAGAAAGCGGAACAGTTCTTTGGTATAGAAAACCTTATGGACCCCGATAATATGACGATTCTTCACCATGTTAACCAGGCTATCAAGGCACATGGTATAATGCATAACGATATTGATTACGTTGTCAAGGACGGCGAAATTCTTATCGTTGACGAATTTACAGGTCGTCTTATGTTCGGTCGTCGTTTCAACGAGGGTCTGCATCAGGCTATCGAGGCAAAGGAAGGCGTAAAGGTAAAGAATGAGAGCAAGACTCTTGCGACTATTACTTTCCAGAATTTCTTCCGCCTTTATGATAAGCTGTCGGGTATGACAGGTACAGCTCTTACAGAAGAATCTGAATTCAGAGGCATATATAATCTTGACGTTATTGAAATTCCTACGAATAAGCCTGTTCTCAGAATAGACAATCAGGACCAGATATACAAGAACGAGCACGGAAAGTTCCTTGCGGCTATTGAGCAGATTAAGGAATGTCACGCAAAGGGTCAGCCTGTTCTTGTAGGTACTATTTCGATTGAGAAGTCCGAAATTCTTTCCAAAATGCTGAAAAAAGCCGGAATTCCTCACGAAGTTCTTAATGCAAAAAATCATGAACGAGAGGCTGAAATCGTTGCACAGGCAGGTAAGAAAAATGCTGTTACAATAGCAACGAACATGGCGGGTCGTGGTACGGATATTATGCTCGGTGGTAACCCCGAGTATCTTGCCAAGGCTGAAATGCGTAAAATGGGTATTGACGAAGAACTTATTATCGAGGCGACAGGCTTTGCGGAAACCGATAACCAAGAAATCATCAATGCACGCAAGCAGTTTCTTGAACTCAATGATAAGTACAAAAAGCAGATTGCTCCCGAAGCTGCCGAGGTAAGAGAGGCAGGCGGCTTGTTCATTCTCGGTACAGAGCGTCACGAGTCCAGACGTATCGACAACCAGCTCCGTGGACGTGCAGGGCGTCAGGGCGACCCCGGTGAAAGCCGATTCTTCGTATCGCTTGAAGACGATCTTATGCGCCTTTTTGGCGGAGAGAGAGTTCAGGCTGTTATGGAGACGCTCCGCATTGATGAGGATATGCCTATCGAAAACGGTCTGCTTACCAAAACAATCGAATCCTCACAGAGAAAGGTTGAGGGCAGAAACTTCTCAATCCGTAAGAGTGTCCTTGAATATGACGATGTAATGTCACAGCAGAGAATGACTATTTACTCGCAGCGTTCACAGGTGCTTGACGGAGAGGATGTAAGCGGAAATATTGTCAGAATGATTGAGGATAATATTGCTGATAACGTTGCAATGTTCTGTCAGGGCGAAATTGCCGACGACTGGAATATTACAGGACTTCGTGAACACTATGCCGGCGTGATTACAGTTCCGTCTGATTTACAGTATGATACTGATGAGCTTAACGATATCAAGCGTTCCGATATTCAGGATTTCCTTACCAAGAAAGCTATGGCAATCTACAAATCCAAGGAAGAGCAGTACGGCAGTGAAATAATGCGTGAAGCAGAGCGTGTAATTCTTCTTAAAAATGTAGATACCAAGTGGATGGATCATATTGACGCAATGGACGAATTGAAGAAGGGCATACATCTGCGTTCTATGGGTCAGAAGGATCCTGTTGTTGAGTACCGTATTGAAGGACATGCAATGTTCGAAGAAATGGTTGCGTCGATCAAGGAGGATACGGTAAGAATGATACTTACCGTCCAGATAAGAACAGAGGCTCCGCCGCAGCGTGAACAGGTTTTAAAACCCGACGCTGAAAATGCGGGATCTACAACTCCCGTGAGAAAAAAGGCAAGCGAAAAGGTAGGAAGAAACGATCCTTGTCCTTGCGGCAGCGGCAAGAAATATAAAAAGTGCTGCGGTGCCGACGCATAAGCTAAAAATATTATTGCGGCAGAGGCGATTAGCTTTTGCCGCAAAAATCAATAAAGGAGAAAAGCATTATGGCTGAAATTAAAGCATTCAAAGGCTTGAGGTACACAGAAAAAGCAGGAAAGACAGCAGAGGTGTGCTGCCCTCCGTATGACATCATCAGTCCCGAGCAGAAGCAGGAGTATTTAAAGGCAAATGAAAATAATATTATACGTCTTGAACTTCCCAAAACAGCAAACGATGACGACAGTGCGTATGTTGCTGCGGGAGAATGCCTTAATGACTGGCTGTCAAAGGAAATCCTCAAGCGTGATGATAAAGAGGGCATTTACATTTATGAAATGCAGTTTGCGACTAACGGCGGAAATTATGCTGTAAAGGGCTTTGTTTCTCTTGTAAAGCTCCATGAATTCTCCGAGGGTATTATTCTTCCGCACGAAGAAACACTGTCAAAGGCGAAGGCTGACAGATTTAACCTTATGTGCGCAACAGGATGTAATTTCAGTCAGATTTATTCTCTTTACATGGATGAGGACGGAGGAGCTTTCGGTATTATCAATGAAGCAAGCAAGGGTACGCCCGACAGCGAATACACTGATTCCGACGGTGTTACACACAGAATGTGGTGTGTATACGATAAAGCGACGCAGGACGCTCTTGCGGCTAAAATGGCTGACAAGAAGCTTTATATTGCTGATGGCCATCATCGTTACGAAACGGCTCTTCGTTACAAGAAGCATATTGCAGAACAGGGCGGCGACAAGGGTACATCCGAGTATGTTGCTATGATGCTTGTAAATATGGAAAATGACGGGCTTGTTGTATTTCCGACTCATAGAATTGTCCGTGATTTACCCGATTTCAATTATGACGCAGTAATTGAAAAATGTAAGGATTATTTTGAGGTTACTCCGTATCTCAACCGTGAAAAGGGTGAAATAGGACTTGCGGATAGTTATAAAGCAGGCAAAAAAGCGTTTGTTCTTTTCAATGGCGATAATAACTACACACTTCTTGTACTCAAGGACAGCGAGGCAATGAAGGCGCTTATGCCTGATTGCTCGGAGGCTCTCCGTGGACTTGACGTCAGCGTTCTGCATACGCTTGTTCTTGAACGTATTTTCGGAATTGATAAGGAAAATATGGCAAATCAGATAAACCTTACTTATACACGTTCTGCAGATGAAGCTATTTCTGTTGTTGACGGCAAGAAAGCAAACTGCTGTTTCCTGCTGAATCCTACGAGAGTAAGCGAAATCAGAGATGTTGCTCAGGCTGGCGAAAAAATGCCTCAGAAATCGACATATTTTTATCCCAAGCTTACAACAGGACTTGTAATGAATAAAATTTTTGATTGATAAAGGAGAAGCAGTGATGTTTGCTTCAGAAATAAAAAAAGAACTTACCGAACATATCATCCCGTTCTGGAATAATCTCCGTGACGACGAAAAGGGCGGTTTTTATGGATTTATGGACTGCGGGCTGAATCTTGACAAAAATGCCGACAAGGGAGTAATTCTCCATTCGAGAATACTCTGGTTTTATTCGAACTGTTATCTTGTTCTGAAGGATAAGACCTGCCTTGAAAACGCAAAGCACACTTTTGATTTTATGTATAAATACTGTGTTGACCGTGAGTTCGGCGGCGTATACTGGCTTATGCATGCGGACGGCACTGTTTCCGACAGCATGAAACATACATATTGTCAGGCATTCTTCGTGTACGCACTTTCAAGCTATTATGACGCATCGGGAGATAAAAAAGCTCTTGACCTTGCACTTGAAATATTTGAAACGATAGAGAAGAATTGTACCGACGATGTAGCATATCTTGAGGCTATGTCCCGTGAGTGGAAGCTGATTGAAAATGACGCACTTTCCGAAAACGGACTTATGGCTGATAAAACAATGAATACTACGCTTCATCTCATGGAGGCGTACACCGAGCTTTATCGTGTGAGCAAAAACGAAAAGGTGCTTGAGCGCCTGCGTTTTCAGCTTGATATTACATATGATAAGATATATGATAAGCCTAACGATAAGCTACTTGTTTTCTTTGACAAAAATCTCAATGTTATCGGCGATATTCATTCGTATGGTCACGATATTGAAGCAACATGGCTCATTGACAGAGCATGCGAAGTTATCGGCGACGATGATCTTACGAAGAAAATGCTGGGTATGAATGAGAAAATCGTTGAGTGTATAAAAAATGTTGCACTTGAGGACGATCATTTGCTTATGGAACGTGACGGCAGTGAGGTTAATCCTACAAGAGTGTGGTGGGTTCAGGCTGAAACAATTGTAGGTTTTTATAACGCATACGAAAAGTATGGCAAGGATGAATACAAAGAAATAGCCGAAAAGGTATGGGGTTATACCAAGGAAAGAATAATAGACAAAACAGCAGGCGGCGAGTGGTATTCCGAGCTTGACGGTAACGAAGTTCCTTCAACAAAGCCCACAGTCGACCCGTGGAAATGTCCTTATCACAACGGAAGAATGTGCCTTGAAATTATCAAGCGTACACAGACTTTTTAGGGAATTTATATGCTGAAAAAAATTAAATCTTTTCTACTTGTTGCAGCAATGCTTACTGTTACAGCGTGCAGCGGCGGCACCGAAGGAGAAATCAAAATTCCGATTTACAATGATTCGGGCGACGATAAGCTTACAACAGAGGCTGTTCAGTACCGTGATTTGTCACAGACAAAAAACATCGGCGGGGAAATAGGCTATCTGTATGCCGAGGATGTTTGTACACAGGTGCAGGGTAATCTTATCGAATTTTGCGTTGAGCGTAATCAGCAGCTTAAAGCAGGAGATACCATAGCTGTAATTGATTCGTCGGCAATGGATTATGATTATCAGAGTCAGAAAATCCTCACAGATAATGCATATAACAATTATGCAGTTTTCGGCGGCGAGCATAATAGGCTGATTTATGAACAAAACAAAGCAATTCTTGATAGTATACAGTACGAAATTGACAGATATACTATAAAAGCGCCGTATGACTGTATAGTTACAAGCATAAATCGTTATGATGTTGGGTCGTTTATTGATTTCGGTAAGGTAATGTGTACGGTTGCAAAGTCTGATGAAGTTTATGTGTATACAACATCGGACACAAAATATTTCTCTCTTGGAGCAAAGGTTGAAATCAAGCTTACCACCAACGAAAGATACAGCGGTACAGTTGTAATGACTCCGCAGACAATTAAAGGCAATGAGAGTTATGGCAGTCTGGTCAGCCGTGGTGTGAATATAAATAAGGCTGCGGTTATTAAGCTTGACGGAGGTGAGCTTGAACGCCTGCTTACAGATATTCCGAACGCTATATCTGCGGGCTGGGCGACAATATATGCTACTTCGGCTGAAAAGAATCATGTTCTGACTGTTCCTGATTCTGCGGTAAAGAAATACTCGGGTTCGTTATATTGCTATATTTATGAAAATGGACAGAAAATTCAGATACCCATTGAGGCTGGAGAAAGTATAAACGGATATACCGTGATTTTAAGCGGTCTTTCGGAAGGACAGATTGTAATAATATAATACTATAAGACAAAAACTCGTGCTCTGCGGTATGGGTTTTTGCTGTATAAGGAAGAAAAATGGCGAACGAAATAAGACAAGAAAATGAAAAAAAGCAATTCGCAATTTTAATTGACTCTGATAACATCAGCGCACGTTATGTTTCAAGCATTTTTACAGAGCTTGACCGTTACGGCTATGCGTCGTTCAGACGTATTTACGGAAATTGGTCCAACAAAAGCGATTGGACCGAAAATGTACTGCTTGAAAACTCTATACAGCCTATTCAGCAGTTTTCTTACACAAAAGGAAAAAATGCGACTGATATGGCTATGGTTATTGATGCGATGGATATACTATACAGCGGAAAAGTCCAGGGTTTCTGCATAGTGACCAGCGACAGTGATTTTACCAGGCTTGCTATGAGACTGCGCGAGGAGCAGATGTATGTTATAGGTATGGGCGAATCCAAGACTCCGCCCGCTCTTACAAAAGCCTGCAACAAGTTCATTTATCTTAACCTTATAAACGAGCAGGAAGAGCCTGAACACGGAAAGAAATCCGTAAAAGCCGAAGAGAGCATTACATCTCTTGAGGAAATACGAAGCACAATTCTTTCTGTCGTTGAAGACAAAGAGG
>JAZNLN010000109.1:0-2531 GCA_045579125.1 Ruminiclostridium sp. | reverse complement strand
TTTTTTCAATGTCTTCTTTTTTGCAAAGGTGCCTATCAGAACACTGAACGAACAGGGCGAATCAATGAAACTCCGTGAACTTTTCGGCAGCGGTGCGTTCCGCCTGTTTCTTCTGCTTATGCTCTGTTCGGGCGCAAGCGAGCTTTCCATGTCGCAGTGGTCGTCGTTTTTTGCCGAGGCGGGTCTGGGCGTTGATAAGGCAATAGGCGACCTTGCGGGGCCGTGTGCATTTGCGGCGCTTATGGGAACGGCGAGGACGATTTACGGCGTGCGGGGACATAAAATGAATCTCCGTTATTTCATACTCGGGAGCGGTATGCTCTGTACCGTCAGCTACCTCATTTCCGTATTCGCTCCCAATCCTGTTTTATCGCTTATCGGATGTGCGTCGAGCGGATTTGCTGTCGGCATAATGTGGCCGGGAACATACAGTCTTGCCTCCGCACGTTTTCCGAGCGGCGGAACTGCTATGTTTGCCGTGCTTGCGCTTGCGGGCGATTTCGGCTGTTCGGCGGGTCCTGCGATTACCGGTATTGTTGCCGATAATTTCGGCGGAGATTTGAAGAACGGACTGCTTGCGGCGGCGATTTTCCCGCTGATAATGGCGGTCGGCGTTATATTTACAAAAAAAGAAAAGCCTGCGGGTAAATAAAGTATGAAAATCAGCTCCGAAGGCGAGCCGCCTTGGGCAATTCCGCCGCACGCTGAACATGTGCTGTTTCGCACTTTGTTTGTGCGTCGGGGTCAAAACTGCCTTATGGCACCCACACTAAAGGGAGCCCCTTTGGGCAGTTCCCGCCTTTTATAAGAAACAGCTAACCCCGCAGTTGCAAAACGGCGGGGTTAAAAACTTCTATATGGCGGACGCACCAAGACGGTTTGATGTACCGTTCGGGGAGCTTTTGTCTTAATTGTTTATTACTTTCTCTTTCTTGCAAATACAACTGCTGCGCCTGCTGTGATTAAGCCTGCGAAGCCGAGTGCAACGCCTGTCGGAGGGTTGCTGTCGTCGTCTGCGCTGTCGTTATCTGCGCTATTGCCGCCGCTTACGTCGCTGTCATCGTCGTTTGTGCTGTCGTCGGTTATGCTGTTTTCGCTGTGAGCCTCAACGTCGATTACGATGATGTACTCGGAAGCGTGAGTGAAATCGAGGTCAGCCATACCGTGCTTGTTAATTTTGCCGTAGCACATAAACTCTGCGTCGTCCTCATTTTCGAGATAGTAGTAGAGGTTAGCGTAAAGACCGTCGTTTTCTGCGCCGAGGTCAACGGTAAGAACTGCCTTGAAGCCGAAATCGCCGTTGTGTGCGAGGCTGATTGTGATGTAGTCGCATTCGCCCGTAACCTCGTTTATAACCTTTGCGGAAATGCCCGAGCCGAAGCCTACCGCCATATCAATCGTGGACGGGTCGTCGATGTCCTTGCCGTTGATTGTCCATACAAAGCCGTTACCCATGTCGAGAACGAGGTCAACGTCCTTGCCCTTGAGTTCGGAAAGAATGCTCTTGGGGAGTTCGGTTGTGCCCGTCATTTCAACCGTAACCGTGTCGCCGTCTCTTGCGTCAAGAATGTCGGTGATAACCGTGTTCCAGTTTGTTTCGCCGACCTTGTCGTCAGCGTCTTCCTCGGGAGCAGGTGTTGTGGTTGTTGTGGGTGGTGTGGTTGCGGGGCTTATTGTGCTCGGAGGAGCGGGAATGTAGGGGCTGTTTGTTGCAGTTGCCGTCGCCGTGTCATCTTCTTCCGTCGCAGATGCGATGATGTCAGCCTGTGCGGTAATTTTGCTGTTTGAGAGCGTGTAATTCTTTATGCTGTCAGCAAGCTCAACGGTAACGTTTACTGTCTTATCCGTGCCTGCGGAGCTGTCTTCAAATTCCGCCGTAACGGTGTAGTCCTTGCCGAGAACAAGCTCGTCACTGCCCTTAATGCCGCTGAATGTAATTTCCGTTACTTCTGCGGCGGTCGTGCCGTCATATTCCTTGTCCTTTACGACTGCACTGCTTATTGTAAGAGGAGCCGCCGTGATTTCGGCGGGGATACCAAACGACATCTCATAATTCGTGCCGTTGTAGGAGAATGCTACGTTCGTTGTTGCGGTGTAATTTCCGACGTCGGTTTCGTCAATGCTTGTCGGGACGCTGACGAGCGAAAGATTAGTCAGGCTGTCGCCGATTGTGTTTGAAAAGCTGCCGCTTAAAGCGTTTTCTGTGAAATTGCCGTTTCCGTCGTAAACCTTGGTGTATTTAAGAGTTCCCTTGTCGAAGAGCTTTTCGGGGTTCGTTAATCTGTATGCTCGCTCCCAACCACGTGCGCTGCATGTATCCTCGTTATACCACACAACATCATCGCTTTCGAAGAGATATACGCCGTCCTCGGAGCTTACAACAAGACCGCTTGCTGTAAGGTTAGGCAGATAAGTGGCAAATACTCCGTTGGGGTCGGTGCATGAATATTTGTAATCCTTGCCGTTGTACGAATAAAGCTGTGTATTGGCGGGAAGGTCCTTTATCTGTGTAAAATATATGGGATCGCCGA
>JAZNLN010000108.1:0-4845 GCA_045579125.1 Ruminiclostridium sp. | reverse complement strand
AGAACGACATGGCTACGATCCGACTTATATGTTCAGGTTTTTGCATACTTCCAGAGCACGCTCAATCGCTTGGTCCATGTTGTAGTACTTGAAATCGGCAAGTCTTCCGCAAAGAATGAGATTAGGGATTTTTTCCAGCTCCTCACGGTATTTTGCGTACAGCTGCATGCTGTTTTCGGTAAGAATCGGGTAGTACGGTTCTGTTCTGCCTTTTTCGTAGGCTTGCGGGTATTCGACCGCAATGACGGTTGTTTCCGACTGCTGATACGGCATTTTCGAAAACTCGGTTATTCTTGTAAAGCCCTCTGCACGAGGGTATGCCACAATCGGTGCATTCTGATAGCTCGGCGTGTTTTCCGTTTTCATATCAAACCGCAGAGAGCGGTACGGAAGACTGCCGTATTTGCAGCCGAGAAGCTCGTCCGCCTCGCCTGTGTATATCACGGGGATATCTGCTTCCTTGCCCGAAATAAGCAGTTTTCCGCCGCTTACGGAGATATACTGCAATGCGTCGGTATCAAGCATGACGGTGATATTTTCGTGAGAAATAATATTACGGAAGAAATCTGTGTAGCTGTTTTCGGGCATGACCTGAAACTCATCGTCGAAATAGCCGTCCTTGTATGTCAGCCGTACAGGCACTCTTTTCAGCACGCTCACGTCGATTTCTGACGGAGAAATTCCCCACTGCTTCGCCGTATAGAGGCTGTAATCCTCTCTGAAAAGGAAATCGGCATATTCCTTGATAAGCGGGTCGTCGGATTCGAGCAGCTCCACTATCGTAACCGTTTCTCTTTCGGGGTACGTCTCGCATAGCCTTTTTCTCAGCGCTTCTGCTTTTTCGGCAGGGTAGTAATCGTCGATAGTCTGAAAATTGAACGGTGAGGGGGTCTGTTTGCCGCACATATCAACCTTGCAGTTTACACGGTATTCAGACCATTTTCCAAAACGGCAGATAAAATCGTATATTTCTTTTTTGGTCGTGTGGAAGGTGTGCGGACCGTATTTCTGCACGAGCAGTCCGTTTTCGCTGCGGTAATCGTACAGATTTCCTGCGATGTGGCTTCTGCGTTCAAGTATAACAGTTTTTTTGCCGTTTTCGGCGAGATGTCTTGCGACAATGCCGCCCACGAGCCCGCAGCCGGTAACTATTGCGTCATATTTTGAAAAATCAATCATTTGAGACCACCGTAATTAGTGTAAATATGGTTATCATTATTAAAGGAACAGTCTTTATTCTTACAATTCCGTGTCAGTATAAATTGTATCTGTCAGGAATTTTATATCGCAAGTATTTTTCATTTTATTAAAATACATAGCTATAGCCTTATTCAACGCAAGATGCTTTTCATATTCAACTCCAAACACCATTTTATCACTGTAATAGTTGCTTGAAAGTTTAAAGCCGTCGAATCCTGCGAAGGCGAACTTCTTTGCACCGGCTTTTTTTAATATATTTATAAGCATAAGCCCTGAATTATCTGCGATAATATCATCATTGTTAAGGTAGCTTGTGTAGTTTACTACGTTAGGACCCGAAATGCCGACATTTGAGGTGCAAATGATTTTAGAGGTTAATTCCGAAACAGATTTATTGATATTATTAAATCTTTTCAGATTTCCGACAAAAATTTTATCAAAAGGCAATTTTTCGGGAATATGATTAACGGAAATTATTACAAGATGTTCTCGGTTAGATGTAATATATTCTTCTATTTGCTTGTGTTTTTCGGTAAGACTTTTTCCGGGAGCAAGCAACAATATTTCACGGTCTTTGCAAAGCTCCGCAATTTTTTTAATTACTTCGGTATCATCAACATTATGCTGTAAATATTTCACATAAAGTTCGTTAATCAAACTTTTATCATAAAAATTTTTCTTGTCCAAAGGAATGTTTTTGATTATTGTATTTATATCACATACGCTGATTGTTTGCTTGTTTACAAGGTATGTGGCGTAGTTAGGATGACAGTTATTTACTGCCGCCAGATAGTATGCCGCAGAGTATCCCCAAGGGTGCTGAGAATATATTGGCATAATGCATTCGTCCATTATTTCAAGTATTGGTATCAAATCATACTTGTTATGGATATTTTCGTTGATATATTGAGCCAGTAATTCAGTGCAGAGATTTCCTGCGCCTCTGCCGATTCCGAGAACGGTTGAATCAATAATTATATCACGATTGGAATGCAGATTTATCAGCTCTTGGGCGTTTGAAAATGACAACTGCAAATTATTATGTGAATGAAAACCGATTTTAATATTTTTGTCCAAAGCACTATCTATAAGACAATATAATCTTTTCACATCGCTTTGACGCATTGTGCCGAAGCTGTCAACTATATAAAAAGCGTCTACTTGATTTAGGTTTGACCATTTTACAAGCTGAATAAGTTCCTTGTCTGTGTAACCCATTGTTACCATCGGCTGAAAGAACACTTTATATCCCTTTTCCTTCAGCTGACCGCAAAGCGTTTGAGCTGCTTCCTGCTGATGCTTGTGAAAAGCAATGCGTATAAGATTTACAGCGCCGCCGCTGTATTCGGGAATATCGGCACTGTTATATTCTCCGCAGTTGATCATAAGAGCACATTCGGTTCGTCCGTTGTTTGATAAGTAATATTCTGCCTCGGCAACAGACGAAAATATACTTTGTTTTTTTGTTGAGCTTTTGGTTTGGCTCAAAAAACCACATTCTACTATCTCAATATCCGAAGAAATCAGATTTGAAGATATTTTTCTGATATTTTCTTCGCCGAACTCCCAATTATTAACGTATCCGCCGTCACGCAGGGTACAATCAAGAATGATAATACTCATTATTTGCTCCGCACACAAAAATTGAAAATTGCATTTGCAATATCAAAGTCTTCTTTTTCATCGATATCTATACACTCAATACCACTGATTTCCACTAAACAAGGATTATTTCCGATGCGGCGATTCAGTTTGGTAATTATATCCGAGCGGTAAATATAAAATCCGCTTGTTTCTTCATACATCGGATCAAGATCCTGTGTTCTCGGGATATTATCGAGATCGTAGTTAAAGGGTTTGCCGTCTTTCCACATAAAATCCTGAACAAGCTTTACGGAAAACGCTGAATCGTATTTATTGCTTGTAACCGCCTCTATTCCCTTTTGAATACTTTGTGCAGAAATAAACGGGGCGGTAGTGTGAGTCATAAGGTAAATATCTGCGGGGACATCGGCAGCGAAAGCTGAAAGCACCTCGTTTATCTTTGTCTTGCTTGTATCTAATTGAGTGCTTCTGGTAAGGTATTTTATTCCATCGGGAATATAGTTCTTTATATCAGGATTACTGCAGTATACATAAATTTCATCCAAGCTCTCTACTTGTTTAAGAGTGTTAAGGATATACCTGCATAAGGGCTCGCCGTTGTCAAACGGAAGAATGTTTTTGTTCTGAAGCCGTTCGCTGTTCAATTTCATTGGTACTACTGCAACAATTTTCATTTCAATCTCCTTATTTTAATCCACCGTAATTTTTCATAAGCTCTTCAAAGCTCTGCAAATTCATGTCCTTTTCGGCGAGAATAAGCTTTTTTGCGCCTCCGATTTTATCGAGAGGCCATTCAACTCCGATATCCGGGTCGTTCCACATAATGCCGTCGTCAAATTCTCCGTAGAATTTTTCGTCGCATTTATATGAAACAATGGATTCCTCAAGCACAAGATAGCCGTGTGCACAGCCGCCGGGAATAAGGAGCTCCTTTTTATTTTCGCCCGTAAGGTCAAAACCAAGCCATTTTTTGAACGCAGGGCTGTCGGGGCGCAGATCGACTACTACATCGAAAACATGACCATGAATGCAGCGGACAAGCTTCGCCTGCTGCATTTCACGCTGAAAATGAAGCGCACGGATTACGCCCTTGTGCGATGTCGTGTAAAATATCTCGGCGAGGTCGTGAGTTATGCCGTTTGCCTCAAAAACCTCTTTGGAGTAATCCTTTGTAAAACAGCCTCTTACGTCGTCTGCGTTAAAAGGGGTTACTTCAATAAGACCGGGGATTTCTGTTTTGTTGAATTCAAATTTTTGGATCATATTTTATTTTTCACTTTCTTATATATTATTCTGCTAATCTTTACGATAATCCAGTTCAGAATGCAGAGTCCGACGGTGTAAAATGCCATCAAAAGAGCCCCGCCTTTGTAGCTTATTGGTGTATAGAAATTATTTACAATACGCATAGCCGCCCAATGGTTAAAGAAAATTGTCAAAGACAATGGGGCAAAGAATCGCATCCACTTGAACTTGAACAGCTCCGAAATATAGCTCATTTGACTGAATGTTATTGCAATCATAAACGGAACAAGCAGAAGAAGCGACAGCATAGTCGGATACGGAGATTGCAGGATAAGCCAAAGGACAAAGAAAATCAAATAAAGCGACGCTTCAAGTATTGTAAATAGTATTCTTCTACCTTTTGTTTTCTGCATTACTATAATCCTCTCGTAAATCAAATAAGCACAGATTCCGAAACATAGACCGCAGATTGCTCTTGATATAGCGTCAAGAAACCAACCATTAAAATTAGTTCTGGCTGGAATAGAGCCGATATGACAAAAATGCCCCCATACATACAATGCCATCAATGGGGAAAATATATGTAAGAAAAAATCTTTAAAACGTATATATAAATAATATAATATCGGCATTACAATCAGCATGGCTGATACATACCAGACAGGAGGGTTTTGCTCAAGAGATTTTCCTGCATACTGAACGAAAAAGACCTCAGGTATTTCATTAAGTATTATCCACAGTATATTCTTGCCTGTAAATGATGGATTCAATATGCATATATATATGTATATATAT
>JAZNLN010000107.1:0-4534 GCA_045579125.1 Ruminiclostridium sp. | reverse complement strand
CTGAATATCAATATTCTGCGTGACAAGTTCGGCGACCGTGCGGTACTTCGTGCCATGCATTTCTTTGAGGAAAACAAGCGTGTTGATAAGCTTGCTTACGCCCTCAAAAAGGGAGATTTCCCCGCTTTCCTCGAATCCGTGAACGAGAGCGGAAACTCGTCCTATAAATATTTACAGAACATCTACTCCTGCGACGACGTAAAGCACCAGGGACTCAGTATCGGTCTGAACGTAGCCGAATATGCGCTTAAAAGAAAGGGCGCATGCCGAGTTCACGGCGGCGGCTTTGCAGGCACTATTCAGGCGTTTGTTCCCTTTGAACTGCTCAAGGAGTTCAAAATGGAGCTTGAAACGGTGTTCGGGGCAAACTCCTGCCACGTTCTTTCCATAAGAAAAGTCGGCGGCGTTGAGGTTGAAAAAGACAGCTGATTCCGCTCCGCCTCACGGCGGCAGATAATGCGCAAGGCAGCTCCTATAACAAAAAACGCCGCACACAGCCTGTCAAATCCGACAAGGCATTGTATGCGGCGTCAAAACATAAAATTAAAAGATATGCAGCTTGTGCGGTTCAGACTGCATAAGGCTCAGCTTTTTTGATAAGTTTAATATCCACGAGTGCGTCGGCACGGATACCGTTTTCGGCATACTCCTCGGAAAAAACCTTTCCCATAGCACGGATTTCCGCAAGCAGACCCGCCTTGTCGTAAGGCACGAGCAGGGTCATACGCTTGGCGCTTTCGGGCAGATTTGCGGCGATAACCTCAAGCATTTTATCTATTCCCTCGCCCGTTGCGGCTGAAATCCTTACCGTGTTTTCGTTTTCGGGAATGTTATAGTCAACAAGGTCGCATTTATTGAGTATATTGACAACCGGAATCTCCCCGCAGCCAAGCTCGGCAAGGATTTCCTTTGTGGTCTGCACCTTGTCGCTTACCGCCTCGTCCGAAACATCGCAGACGTGCAGGATAATATCCGCACACGCCGCCTCCTCAAGCGTTGACTTGAACGCCTCTACGAGATGGTGCGGCAAGCGTCGTATCAGCCCTACCGTGTCAATCAGCAGCAGACTTCTGCCGTCGGGCAGCCCGATTGCTCTCGACGTGAGGTCAAGCGTTGCGAAAAGCTTGTTTTCGGCAAGCACACCTGCGTCAGTCAGACGGTTAAGCAGAGTCGATTTTCCGACGTTTGTGTAGCCGACGATTGCGCCCGTGAGGACGTTGTCCTTTTTGCGGCGTGAGCGAGAAAACTCACGGCGTGCCTCCAGCTCCTTCAGGTCGCTTTCAAGCTTTTCTATGCGGCGGCGGATATGGCGGCGGTCGGTTTCAAGCTGTTTTTCGCCGGGGCCTCTCGTACCGATACCTCCTCCGAGACGTGACATCGACGCACCGATACCCGAAAGCCGTGGCAGGCGATAACGGAGCTGTGCAAGCTCAACCTGGAGCTTGCCCTCGTTCGTAACCGCACGCTCTGCAAAAATGTCAAGAATAAGCATGGTGCGGTCGATAACTCTGATGTTTACTATTTCTTCTACGTTGCGAATCTGGCTTGCGGTAAGCTCTGTGTCGAAAATCAGCAGTTCCGCCTCAAGGCTCTGACAAAGCTCCGCAATCTCCGCAATTTTCCCCTCGCCGAGAACGGTTGCGCTGTCGGGCGTGGGTCTTTTCTGAATTATTTTTGCCGCAACCTCTGCGTGAGCGGTGCGGGCAAGTTCTTCCAGCTCGTCGATTGATGTTTCGGCGTCAAAGCTGCCGTCGTCAAGCGACGCAAGAATGGCTTTTGTAAGAGTATTTTCCTTTTTAATCTGTTCCATTTGTACTCCTTTCCGCCCGTGAGGGCAGATATGTACGATATACTAACTTTAACCCGGAGGGTAATCCTATGCTGTTTGAAAAATATGACGTTGTAATCGTCGGTTCGGGTGTGTCGGGGCTGTACGCCGCACTGAACCTCAGCAAAAATCTGAAAATTCTGATGCTTTCGAAAAAGGAGCTCACGCTGTGCAACTCTGCGCTCGCACAGGGAGGCGTGGCAGCCGTAATGAACAAGTCGGACGACGACTACGAGCTCCATATCAAGGACACTCTCATTGCGGGAGGCTACAAAAACAACCTTGAAAATCTGAAAATCCTTGTCGAACAGGGTCCGACTGACGTGAAAAACCTTATCAAATACGGCGTGGACTTCGACCGCAAGGCGGACGGCTCAATCGACCTCACCCTTGAGGGGGGACACAGCCGCCACAGAATAGCTCACCATAAGGACAGCACAGGCTTTGCGATTGTTACCGCACTTATCGACAGCGTAAAGGCTCTGGACAACGTAACCGTACTCGAACGCTCTCACCTGCTGGGACTGAAAAAATACGGCGAAAGCTTCTGCCTTGACGTGCTGATAAACGGACGGCACTCATATTATAACACAAATGCGGTCATTCTTGCAACAGGCGGAATAGGAAGAGTTTATAATTTTACAACAAACTCCGCCATTGCGACAGGCGACGGCATTCAGTTTGCATACAACCTCGGCGCCGAGATAAAACACCTCAACTACATTCAGTTCCACCCCACCGCATTCGCCGACAAGGAAACCCGTGAATGTTTCCTCATTTCCGAGGCGGTAAGAGGCGAGGGCGCATACCTGCTTAACTGCCGAAGGGAACGTTTTATGCACAAGTACGAGCCCGAGCGCAAGGAGCTTGCGCCGAGAGATGTCGTTTCCTCGTGCATGATGGCGGAGCAGGCGGAAACAGGCAGCAGCGAATTCTTCCTCGACATTTCATACAAGGACGCAGATTTCATAAAAAACCGTTTCCCGATGATATACGAGAGAGTGCTTGAAAAGGGCTACGACATGACAAAAGAACCGATACCCATTTACCCCTGTCAGCACTACCTCATGGGCGGTATTGCGGTTGACGGAAACGGCGCAACCGACGTAAAGGGTCTGTATGCGGCGGGCGAATGTGCGCATACGGGCGTACACGGAATAAACCGGCTTGCGAGCAACTCTCTGCTTGAGGCGCTGGTGTTCTCACGTCTTATCGCCGAAAAAATCAACGAAACCACCGCAAAGTGCGCCGACTACTCCCCTGTTGAGGCGGACTACCCCGCCCCCGACGGCAAGCCGCTTCCGACAGGCATACGCACCGAAATCCGCAACATTATGCAGACGTCGTTCTTCGTAAGGCCGAATATCGAAGAAACACGCAAAAATCTGCCGAGAGTTACCGAGCTGAAAGAAATGCTTGACAACGGCGGATATGAAATAACCCCCGACTACATTGAGGCGAAATCGCTGGCGACGGTCGCATATATCGTTCTCAGCGGCGTTATTTCGGACTACGAAAAGGAGAAAACTGAAAATGCTCAATAAATTCTACGTTGACGATATTATCAAAACCGCAATCACCGAGGACATAAACTACCTCGACAGCACGACCGACCTGCTTATTTCCCCCGACGACGTTTCCGACGCATATTTCATCGCCAAGGCAAGCGGCGTTGTTGCGGGGCTTGACGTTGCGCTCCGTGTATTTGAGCTCCTCGACGGAGATATTCAGGTGACACGTCTTATGAAGGACGGCGACAAGTGCGAAAAGGGCGACCTTATCGCAAAGTTCAGAGGCAACACCGCCGCACTGCTCAAGGGCGAGCGTACAGCTCTCAACATTCTCCAGCACATGAGCGGAATTGCGACATACACGAATAAATGCGTAAAGCTCGTTGAGGGTACGAATGCCTCCATCTGCGACACACGAAAAACCCTTCCCGGGCTCCGTCCGCTCCAGAAATACGCAGTACTTATGGGCGGCGGCAGAAATCACCGCTACAACCTTACCGACGCCGCAATGCTGAAGGACAACCACATCGACGCATACGGCGGCATGACGGCGGCGATAAATGCGCTCCGCAAAAAAGCGGGACACATGCTCAAAATTGAGGTCGAAACCCGCAATTTCGACGAGCTGAACGAGGCTCTTGCGGCGGGCGCAGACGTTATCATGCTCGACAACATGTCCTGCGAGGATATGAAAAAGGCGGTCGAAATAACCGCAGGCAGAGCAAAGCTTGAGGCGAGCGGAAACGTAACCCTCGAAAACATCGCCGAAATCGCAAAAACAGGCGTTGACATCATCAGTCTCGGTGCGCTCACGCACAGCGTAACTGCGTTTGACATTTCGATGAAGTGGGGGAAGGTTTGATTTCGTTTAAATCATAGTCGTGCATTTTTGCTTTAGGACGAAGTAAACAAAATTTTTTGCCAAGCCGTGTAAAAACAGCTTGGCAATTCTTTTATATAAACCTGTTGAGTTTCGCTCTGCAAAAATCCGAAAACGTTTTTCGACGCTTGGGTTTGCCGGTAGCCTGAAAAGCTCCGTGATTTTTCATGTCCGCCATATAGAAGTTTTTAACCCCGCAGTAAAACAGCGGGTTTAGCTGTTTCTTATAAAAGGCGGGAACTGCCCAAAGGGGCTCCCTTTAGCGTGGGCGCCATAAGGCAGTTTTGACCCCGACGCACAAATAAGGTGCGAAAC
>JAZNLN010000106.1:0-9413 GCA_045579125.1 Ruminiclostridium sp. | reverse complement strand
CATGGCTACGATCCGACTTCAACAGGAACGATAATTTCGAACATTCCCTTGTAGGAATTACATACCTCGTAGTCCTCAAGACCGAAACCGGGAGCTGTATGAACGCAGCCTGTACCGCTTTCAAGAGTAACGTGGTCGCCTACGATTACGGGGGACTTTCTCGGGAGGAAGGGATGCTGTGCCTCGATAAGCTCGATTTCCTTGCCTGTGAAGGAGCCGACTGTGGAATACTTCTTCACGCCGACTGCGTCCATAACATCGGAAACAAGCTCGGCCGCCATAAGCAGATATTCGCCGCAGGACTTGCTTTCTTCGTCCTCAATTTTTACAAATGTATATTCATAGTTAGGTCCGAGGCAGATTGCAAGGTTGCCGGGGAGCGTCCATGTCGTTGTTGTCCAGATAACTGCATACGCCTTTGAAAGGTCGATTCCGAGTCCGTCAAACTTGCCCTTTGTGTCTGTCAGAGCAAACTTAACGTAGATAGAGTAGCACTCGTCGTCCTCGTACTCGATTTCTGCCTCTGCAAGCGCAGTATTACAGTCAGCGCACCAATAAACAGGCTTGAGGCCCTTATACATAAGACCTCTCTGCGCCATCTTTCCGAACGTTTCAACCTGTCTTGCCTCAAATTCGGGAGCAATGGTGAGATAGGGGTCGTTGAAGTCGCCCCATACGCCAAGACGCTTGAACTGCGCCTTCTGGTCGTCAAGGCAGGAAAGTGCAAACTCACGGCACTGCTTGCGGAGCTCGACAGTATCAATCGCACCGCTTTCCTTGCCAATCTGCTTTAAAGCCTTGAGCTCGATAGGCAGACCGTGGCAGTCCCAGCCGGGAACGAACGGAGCGCTGTAACCGCTCATAGCTTTGTATTTAACGATAATGTCCTTTAAAACCTTGTTCAGAGCCGTACCCATATGGATATTGCCGTTTGCATACGGAGGGCCGTCGTGCAGAATGTATTTGGGCAGTCCCTTTGTCTTTTCCTGGAGCTTATAGTAAAGCTCGTTTTTCTCCCATTCCTCAAGCCATGCGGGCTCTCTTGCGGGAAGATTGCCCCTCATGGGGTATTCGGTCTGAGGCAGATTAAGCGTGTTGTTGTAATCCTGTGCCATTTAAGTCGTCTCCTGTTTACTTTCTCTTTTTCTTATTGTTATGATTTCCGTTATTACCGTTTTTTCCGAACTGCAGCTTTTCGTAGTTGGACTTATGCTGCTTGTTCTTGTTGAAGAAAGGGGTATCATCTTCTTCATCGTCTGCGTCATCGCCGCCTATATCGTCGAATACGGGGTCGAAAGGAACTTCGGTCGTTGCGTCAACGGCAAAATCGGGCTTACCCTTTTCAATAGCAACCTCAAGCTCGATTACTTCCTCCGCCTCGGCTTCGATTTCGGGCTCGATTTCGGTCGCCGCCTTTATATCCTCGGGGGCGAGGATTGTTTTCTGGATTTCAAGGAGGTTTTCAGCCTTTTTCTTCTCGTGCTCGGCAACCGTTGTAATTACATACTCGTTATCGCAGTTTTCGGGAATCTTCTTGATTTCCTCCATTTTAGCGGTAAACTCGAACATAATTCTTGTCGTGAATTCCTCCGCCTCTCTCTTTGTTCTTGCAAGAATTTCGGTATCCTTTTCATTCTGTGCAACCATTTCGGAGTGAATGCGGTTCTTTTCTTCCTCTGCCTCTGCTTCGATGCGTGCCTTTTCGGCGAGTGCGTCCTGAATTATCTTTTCAGCCTCCGCCTTCTTGTCCGCAACATTGTCGTCGGCGTCCTTGAGCATTTTATCAATCTTCTCCTGCGTTTCCTTTGTAAGGTCCGCAGCCTTTTCTCTTGATTCCGCAACAATGGCGTTACCCTGCTTCTGTGCGCCGAGGAGCGCCTCTTTCAGTGCGTCCTCGTCCTTGCGGTACTCACGGATTTTATCCGCAAGAACCTCAAGCTTCTTCTCAAGGTCGTCATTTTCGCTGCGAAGTCTTCTAATTTCCTCCGCTACTTCACGGACATACTCGTCAACAGCTTCGATTTTATAGCCGTTAAACGCTTTGTCAAACACTTTTGCGCCGCTGAAATCACTCATAATTTTATCCTTCCTTTTGATATGAATTTCGGGAAAATCTGTCCCGAAAAGCTATATATGACGGAAAATACAATTTCCCACGATAAACGCCGTGAGGCGCTATACATACTTTTTTATTCCGACGTGCAGTCTGCCCTTATGCGTAACTGCGCCAACATCGGAAAGAATGAACTTTCCGTATCCTCTTACCGAAAAGACATCGCCCTCCGCAAGATTTTTACTGACATTGGTGCACTCTATGCCGCACAGTCTGAACGCTCCCGACTTTATAAGCGCCGCCGATTTGTCACGGCTTACGCCCGCCGCCGCTCCGACAATGCAATCCGCACGCAAAGAAGCCGCAACGCAGTCAAGTTCTTCAAACTGCTGCGGCGGAATATCCCTTGTTATCCCCTCTTCAAAACGCACG
The DNA here is from genome assembly GCA_045579125.1 of Ruminiclostridium sp. Lineage (GTDB taxonomy): Bacteria > Bacillota > Clostridia > Oscillospirales > Ruminococcaceae > Ruminiclostridium_E. The sequence continues at coordinate 6,928 of JAZNLN010000106.1, read as the reverse complement.
CCTGCCCGTCCTATTTTCGAAATTTCGTCAAAAATAAGACGCTTTGCGACCTCCGTGCAGAAGATAACCGCATACCCGTCGCACACAAGAATATCCCCCAGCATTTCCCGCTTTATTCCAAGCGACATGAAACTGCCGAGAAAATCCCTGTGCGAAAGTCCGTCGCCTTGTCTGAATGTGCAGGTGAGAGGGAAAATGCCCCACTCGTCCCCGCCGCATTCCTGCCCGTCGGGAAAAATACCGAGAACCCGGCGTGTGCTGTCGGCGTGCCCGCCGAAAAAGGCAAAGCTATACCCTGCGGATTTGAGGTACGCAGCGGCGTCACCCTGCTCCGTTTCGTCAAGAAACGCAGTAAACTTCGGCACATACTGCCTGTCCGCAGCGTCCGCAAGATCGGATATATGTCTTAAAAACAGACGTTTATCATACGAAGTCGGCATTGTTGCCAAGCTCGTCGATTACGTCGCCCGAAATGTCAACGTTGAACGGTACTATAATATATGTTGTGTTGGCAATCTTCTTGAGGTCGCCGTCTGCCGCATATGCAACGCCGCCGAGGAAGTCGATAAGTCTGTTCGCAACATCCTTGTTTGTGTTGTCAAGGTTGAGAACGACCGTCTTCTTGTTCTTGAAATGGTCAGCGATGGCTGCTGCGTCTCTGTAATTTTCAGGCTTTACTACGATAACCTGAAGATGAGTTGTTGCGGGAATGCTGAGAGTCTTGCTGCTTCTTATGGAAGGCTTTGAATATTCGTCCTCAAAGCTGAGCGAAGCGGGCTGATCGTCAACATAATCGTCGTTTTCGTAATCACCCTCGTTGTTATAGCCTGTAATCTTCTTGAATGAATCCATGAAACCCATTTTAAAATCCCCCGTTTAATAATTCCTGTATCCAAATAGCAGGCTGCCAAGCCTGACTATCGTCGAACCGTATTTGATAGCAGTACGGAAATCTCCCGACATGCCCATAGAGAGCGTGTCGAATTTTTCGCCGTACTCGTCTGAATATTTTGCGAAAAGCTCCTGCATCTGCGCAAAATACCTTTCGCTGCTGCCATTGAAATCGGGCGGCGGTATTGTCATAAGCCCACGGAGCTTCACGCTCCCCAGCCCTCTTATATGCTCGGCAAGCGAATGCACATCGCAGACAGGTACTCCGCCTTTGGTTTCCTCGCCCGCAATATTCACCTCTATAAGTACATCCATGCTCAGTCCGTGCCGCTCAGCCTGACGGTTTATTTCGTCCGCAAGCCCCGCACTGTCCACGGAATGAATCATAGTCACCTTATCAATTATATACTTAACTTTGTTTTTTTGCAAGCCCCCAATGAAATGAATTTCAGATTTGGGGTCATATTCGTCACATTTACCCAAAAATTCCTGAACTCTGTTTTCACCTAACAGCGTTGCACCCAAACCGACAGCGTGATTTATCTTCGGTACCGCTACGGTTTTTGTGACAGCAAGCAGTCTGACGTCGTCATTTCTGCCCGCTTCACGCTTTGCCTGCTCAATCTGAGCGGTTATAGTCCTGTAACTTTCGTCGAGGACCGAAAATTCGTCACGAAACGGTTTTTCCGTCATACAAATCAGTTCCTTCCACAACGATAGTATCGTAAAGCGAAATATATCCGCTTAAATCGCTTGTATCCTCAACAAGAGTGTAGTCCTCCTGCGAAATGATGCGCTTGATTTTCTTGAATTTCAGCTCAACGCCCACCTTGACAAACACGCCGGGATTGTTTTCGGCGTCAAATCGGATTGCCTCCGACGGAATGCGGATACCCGAGTAATCATCAAGCAGCAGCTTGACCTGCGACGTGCGGCCGCTTACACAGTCAGCCGAGAACTGATCGCAACTGAAAATGATGACCGTTATGCCGTTTTCGTATTTTTTTACGGTGTCAACTACCGCCGTATATGTCTGTTCGCCCGAGCCTATGCGGAGCCCTACCTCTGCCGATTCGAAAACCGATGAAACCTTTTCCGTATCGAATACCGCCGCCATTTTCCATGTGTAATCGTCGATAAGCTTGCCGATTACGTTTCCCGGCGAGGTTTTCTGCGGATTTCTGACAATTTCGTTTATCATATCGGGAGTAAGGTCGTTTATCGTTTCCTCGGTAAGCAGGCTTTCATAGCCGTCAACTGCGCTTACGAAATATCCTGTCTGACCTATCGAAACCTGCTGCGGCGTTCCCGTAATCTTTGAACGGAGCTCGGAAATTTCCGCATTCAGCTCGCTTATTTTCTCCGAATAGCTCGTTTCGGTACCCTTGACGATGTATTTTTTGCACTGAAGATTAAGCAGGTCGTTTTTCAAAGCCGACGCAGCGGAATAATCTCCGTCGTTCAGATGACTCAAAAGAAGCGTGTGCTTTTCGTAAATCTGATTTGAGAATGATTCAAGCTGCGAGTTATCTATGCCGACCATCGACTGTGCGTCACGCAGTACCGCAATCTGCTCGTTTATGCGGTCTATTTCCTGCTGAATGGCAAGGTCGTTGCGATTCTTGTAAATCTTGGCCACGACCGAGTTTTTGGCTATTTTTGAGCCGTCTGTGTGTTCATAGCTTATAACGCCCGAAATGTCATAATTGACAAGCTTTTCGTTTCTCACGAACACGCCGTTGAACATGACATATGAGGTCGTGTCGTAATAATTGGCAACCTCGGTCTTTATCGGCTGATAAAAGTAAATAACGAGCTGACTTATTATCATCGTCAGAAAAAACACTATAAGCAGCGCCCATACCACTATCGTCGTAACCGAACGCTTTTTTACTTCCTCTGCCATTTTGCCGCCCTTTCTGCCCTTGCCGCTTTATTCGGCGGATTCTGCCGCTTCCTTGTCGGAGGAGTCAAGCAGCGAAATCGGGCGCAGCGGCGAAATCGTCGAAATAGCGTGCTTGTAAATCATGTTCTGTCTGCCCTCTGTGTCAAGGATTACGGTGTAGTTGTCAAAACCCTTGACGATACCCTTGAACTGAAAGCCGTTTGTAATATAAATAGTAACGGGTATTCTCTCTTTTCTGGCCTGATTGAGGAATACATCCTGGAGATTGATTTCTTTTGCCATAATTATTTCCTTTCTTTCCGCTCATGCGGCACAGGTCATTTTCCCTGTTTTTTCTTTATTTTCGGCGCACATACGCCTACTTATATTTCATTATAGCACATATTTTTAAAAAATGCTATAACTTTTTATAATTTTTTCTGCATTATCAAGAATATTTTTATAATCCCCGCTTTTTGTCACCTTGAGCCAGTGTATTCTTTCGTCCCTGCGGAACCACGTGAGCTGTCTTTTGGCGTATTTTCTCGTGCTTTGGCGGAGCGCCTCCGCACATTCCTCAAGCGTCGCATTTCCGTCGAAATATGGCTTCAGTTCCTTATATCCGATAGCCTGTGCGGCGGTTACATAATCGGAGTGCGCAAAAAAATCTCTCGCCTCCTCTACAAGCCCGGCTTCCAGCATAAGACTGACACGCAGATTTATCCTTTCGTACAGCTGCTCCCTGTCTTCGTAATCCAGCGCCAGCATGCAAGGCCTGTACGGCGATTCGCTGCGTCTGCTTTCTTCTCTGACGTCGCTCATTTTCTTTCCCGACGTTTCGTACACCTCAAGCGCACGGATAACCCTCGACAGATTATTCGGGTGTATTCTCTCCGCCGATTCGGGGTCGACCAGCCGCAAAAGCTCATAAACAGCCTCGTTCCCCTTTTCTGCGGCAAGGGCACGCATTCTGTCACGATATTCGTAATTGCTGCCCGTATCGTCAAACTCGATATTGTCAAGCAACGAGCTTATGTAAAGACCTGTCCCGCCGACGATAATCGGAAGCCTGCCACGGCCCGCAATATCGGCAATCGCCCTGCGTGCCATTATAACGTAATCGGCAACCGAAAACGCCTCGGTCGGCTCCAGAAAATCCATAAGATGATGCGGTACGCCGTCCTTTTCCTTCTCATCGGGCTTTGCGGTAGCAATGCTCAGTTTTTTGTAAATCTGCATCGAATCTGCGGAAATTATTTCACCGTTCAGCCGTTTGGCAAGGTCTATCCCGAGCCTCGTCTTTCCCGACGCCGTCGGTCCGCATACTGCGACAACAAAAATTTTATCGTTCATATCAGACAATCCTGTTGAAAAATTTTTCTATCTCTCTTGACGACAGCGAAATCATAACGGGTCTGCCGTGAGGGCAGAAGCGTATCCGCTCGTCGCCGTATACCTCCGCCGCAAGCTGTTCAAGCTCCGCAATATCATTGGTATCGTGCGCTTTTATCGCCGACTTGCATGCAACGCTGTGAAGAACGTCATCAAACAGCTCCCCGCTGACGTTCGCATTATTCCTCGCAAGGCTTTTCGCCAGCTTTTCGGTCAGCAGAACGGGATTTTTCTCGTCCAGCATTGTCGGCAATGCAAGCACCTCGACTGTCATATTTTCGTGCAGCAGAAATTCTATTCCCACGTCCGCCAGAGCGTCCGCATTCTCCTCCATAGCGGCATATTCGTCCGCAGAAAGCTGTACCGTTACGCTCTCCGCAAGCAGCTGCGAATGCTGCACAAATTCTTTTTTCAGCCGCTCAAAGCGTATTCTTTCATGCGCCGCATGCTTGTCTATAAGTATAAGCTCGTCGCCCGCCTCGCACACGATATATGTTTTCATTATTTCGCCGACAACTCTGATTTCCGCTTTCGGTTTTTCCTGCCGGATAACATCGACTGTACGGCGCTGTGCGGCTTTTCTGCCGATGTACCTGAACGGATTTGCCATTTCGGGCTCAATCGCTTCCTTTTCCGGCATCTCCGGCACAACAGCGCTTTCCTGCGGCTTTTCCTCGTTCACGATGAACACAGGCTGTGTATAAAGCCGCTCCACAGGCGTCGGAGTATACTTGGCGATGTTTGCCGACAGATGGAGCGTCAGCCCGTCGTCGTTATTCTGCGGGGACAAAACAGGCTCGGGTTTAGGTGTGAAGCCTGCGGCGGGGGCAGTCGTTCCCCTGTCGTCCTTTACAGCCTTTTCCGTATAGGAATTATTTTCTGCGGTTATATATTCAGATTTCTGTGCCTGTGAGGCTTGTTTTTCCGCAGGTGCTGTTACAGCTGATACCGCCTCTGCACGAGGCTCCGCTGTGCGTGCAGAGCTTTGCGCACTGCCTGCTCCGAGTGTGATGTGACGAGTGTTGTCTGCGTTCAGAATAGCATTTTTTATCGCATAATGTACTGCGTCAAAAACCGCTTTTTCGTTGGTAAATCTCGCCTCCGTCTTGGACGGACTGACATTCACGTCGACCTCGCTCGGCGAAATTTCAATATTCAGCACGCATGCGGGGAATTTTCCCGTCATAATGCTGTTGCGGTAGCCCTCCTCCAGCGCCGCCATGCAAAGCACGGAGCGGATACTGCGGCCGTTTATAAAAAAATACTGCATTGTGCGGTTGCCCCTCGAAAAAAGAGGCGACGAGGTGTAGCCCGAAATTTTTATTCCGTTGTACGAATAATCAACCGCAATAAGACTTGCCGCAAACTGCTTTCCGAAAACTGCATGGATAACGCCGTAATAGTCGCCGTCGCCGCTCGTCAGGCGCACTTGCTTGTTGTCCCGTATAAAACGGAAGCTTACGTCGGGGTGTGCAAGTGCAAGCTTATCTATGACCGCCTGAACCTGGTTTCCCTCCGTTACGTCCTTTTTGAGGAATTTAAGACGTGCGGGGGTGTTAAAAAACAAATCTCTTATTATAATAGTAGTGCCGTCGGGGCAGCCTGCCGTTTCATGCGCCTGCTCCATACTGCCCTCGATGCGGTAAAGCGTACCGAGGCCGCAGTCCTCCTGCTTTGTAAGCACTTCAACCCTCGCCACTGCCGCAACCGAAGCAAGCGCCTCGCCTCTGAAACCGAGCGTGTCTATGCTTTCAAGGTCATCGGCATTCAGGACCTTGCTCGTTGCATGACGAAGAAAAGCGGTCGGCACATCCTCAAACGCTATTCCGCAGCCGTCGTCGGCTACACGCATATAGCTCGTTCCGCCGTTTTTTATTTCGACGGTTATGTGCTTTGCGCCCGCATCTATTGAGTTTTCCGCAAGCTCCTTTATAACGGACGCAGGCTTTTCGATAACCTCGCCCGCTGCAATAAGCTCGTAAACGCTTCTGTCAAGCAGATTTATCTTCGGCATTGTTTCTCCTTATTTTATACAAGCTGTGATTTCAGCTCCTCAAGCTTTGCAAACGCATCTCTCGGGCTCATGCTGTCAAGGTCAAGATTTCTGATTTCGTGGATTACGTTTTTCTGCGCTATCAGTTCAAATTCAACCTGTGTTGAGTTTTCTTCTTCCTCTTTAAGCTGTGCCTCAAGCTCGATTTTTGAGTTTTTCTCCATAGAGGCGAGCACCGCCTTCGACGCTTCTATCACCTTTTTGGGCAGCCCCGCAAGCTTTGCTACCTCTATACCGTAACTGTCGTCGGTGCCGCCCTCCACGATTTTGTGCAGGAATTTTATCTCGTCGCCTTTTTTGGAAACCGCTACGCTGTAATTGCGTATGCCCTGGTTTTCCTTTTCAAGCGAAATAAGCTCATGATAGTGAGTGGCGAACAGGGTCTTGCAGCCTATGTTCTTTCCGTTTATGTATTCGGCAACCGCCTTGGCGATTGATATTCCGTCAAAGGTTGAAGTGCCTCGACCGATTTCGTCAAGGATAACAAGGCTGTTCGCCGTTGCGTTTTTAAGTATCTCCGCAACCTCGTTCATCTCTACCATAAACGTGGACTGTCCCGCTGTCAGGTCGTCGCTTGCGCCTACTCGTGTGAATATCTTGTCCACAACGCCTATTCTCGCCGAGCGTGCAGGCACAAAACAGCCTATCTGCGCCATAAGCGTTATTATGGCTACCTGCCGCATAAACGTCGATTTACCCGACATATT
>JAZNLN010000105.1:0-18488 GCA_045579125.1 Ruminiclostridium sp. | reverse complement strand
TTCCTAAGACCGCTTGGCCTCCGACTTATCCTTTTCAAATGTAGCCAGCTTTTTAGCAAACTTTGTTTTAACATTTCTGCAGGGATGACCCGTGTAACGACCCGTTACAACGCTGTCGGTGTCCTTTGCGCCGATTACAAGGTCTTTATATGTCTGATGAATACAGCATTCATCACATGCGAGGAAACGAGTACCAACCTGAACACCCTCTGCGCCAAGCATAAGGCTTGCGGCAATACCTCTACCGTCCGCAATACCGCCCGCAGCAAGAACGGGAATGTTAACTGCGTCAACAACCTGCGGCACAAGACACATAGTAGTATTTTCGCCGATGTGACCGCCGCTTTCCGTACCCTCTGCGATAACCGCATCTGCGCCCGCACGTTCCATACGCTTTGCAAGCGCAACACTGGGAACAACAGGAACGACCTTAATTCCTGCATTTTTCCATGACTCCATATATTTTCCGCAGTTGCCCGCACCTGTCGTTACAACCGCAACGCCTTCTTCAACAACAACCTTTGCAAGCTCGTCGGCGTAAGGCGACATAAGCATAATATTTACGCCGAAAGGCTTATCTGTCAGCGACTTTGCACGTCTGATCTGCTCACGGATATATTCACCGGGAGCGCTTCCGCCTGCGATTAGACCTATACCGCCCGCATTTGACACAGCAGCAGCAAGTGTGCTTTCGGAAATCCATGCCATACCGCCCTGAAAAATCGGATACTTAATTCCAAAAAGCTCTGTTATTTTTGTTTTCATTTACGTCTTTCCTTTCAATGCTTGTTTATATTATGCCTTAAAAATAATCGCACCATAGGTCAGGCCTGCGCCAAAGCCTACAAGGCAGACTCTCATGCCATTCTTGATTTTGCCTTCCCTGTAAAGTTCGTCAAGACAAGTCGGAATGCATGCACTTGACACGTTTCCACGCTTTTCAAGGTTTACAATAACCTTTTCCATAGGAATATCTATTGCCTTTACAGCAGCCTGAATAATTCTGATATTTGCCTGATGAGGCACTAAATAATCTATATCATCAACGGTTATACCCGCCTGCTCACAGACATCGTTTACAGCATTAGCCATAGCGTTTACAGCAAAACGGTAAACTGCTTTTCCGTCCATCTGGAGCGTATGATTCTTATGGTCGTCGTTTGCGATTTCAAGCAACTCGGGATAATCCTCCGAATAGAACGGAGAATTGCAACGGGATGTATCAACCTTGCAGTAAAGGCTTGTAAACATATCACCTTCTGCGCCAAATGACGCATAATATTCCTCGTCAGAGCCTGTAACAACAGCTGCACCGGCGCCGTCGCCGAACAGAATGCAGGCTGTACGGTCGGTAAAATCACACTGATGCGAAACACGTTCGCCCGCTACAACAAGGATATTCTTATATCTTCCTGTCAAAATATAGTTTCTTGCCATGTCAAGAGCAGTAAGAAATCCTGTGCAGGCAGTGTTTACGTCAGCAACCGCTGCATTCTTTGCGCCTAAAATATTCTGGATTATACCCGATGTGCAAGGGAAAAAGAAATCGGGAGAACACGAAGAAAAGAGGATAAAATCAATATCCTCTGCATTTAGTCCACTGGCCTGGAGCGCTCTTTCTGCGGCAATAGCAGACATGCGGTAGTTGGGAACGTTACCGCTTACTCTGCGCTCGGAAATACCTGTTCTTGACATAATCCACTCATCAGACGTATCAAGTATTTTTTCCAAATCCTTATTTGTAACGACTACTTCGGGCAGATATGAGCCCGTACCGAGTATTTTTATTCCCTTCATAAAAATTCTCCTTGATTTTATTTTAAATATGTTATATAATAGAAATGTACTTTTGGTATTAAAATATTACAATTAAATATTTTGCCAATCGTTAGACAAACTATCAAAATATATTATAAACCAATATTTAGTATTTGTCAATGGATTTTTTACTCTAAATCACTATATATTGCATTCGTGCAAAATTTCGACGATTTTATACAGTGATTTAAAAAACTTAAAACAAAGAAATCATTTTCAGATACTATTATAATATATGCATAAAGGACGGTATTAAAAATGAAAACAGCTTTACTTTTTTCAGGACAAGGCACACAATACGCAGGAATGGGAAAAGAATTATTCGAATTAAGCCCCTCTTATTCCGGCGCACTTCTTAATTGTGGAAGTGATATTCTCGGATTTGACCTCAAGGAAATGCTCCTCGACGGCGAAGAAGCGTCGCTCCAGAGAACAAGCGATGCACAGCCTGCAATTTTTGCAGTATCCCTTCTCGCTCTGACTCTTGCAAAGGAGCACGGCGGCGTTACATTTGACTGTGTTGCGGGCCATTCTCTTGGTGAATACGCAGCTTTGGTAGCGTCGGGCATGCTTTCATTCGAAGACGGATTCCGTGCAATAAAGTGGCGTTCTGAGGCAATGGAAAAAGCTGCAAATAGCGTTTCGGGCGGAATGCTCGCAGTTATCGGTGCCGACACGGCTCTTATCGAAAACATCTGCAAACAGATTACAGATGGCGGAGATTACATTGCTCCCGCAAACTATAACTCAAAGGTGCAGACTGTTATCGCTGGCACAACAGAGGCTATTGAAAAAGCGACGGTAATGCTGAAAGAAAACGGAGTAAGAAAAGCTGTAAAGCTCGCAGTAGCTGCTCCTTTCCACACAAAATTCATGAATGAGGCCGCCGAAGAATTCAGAACAAAAATATGCACACTCACATTCAAAGAGCCTTCCTGCGATTACTACTCAAACGTAACAGGCGATAAGCTTACAGATTTCTCTGATATGACCAATTATCTCTGCCGCCATATCTGCTCCCCTGTTCAGTTTGTTTCTGAGCTCAATGCAATGAAGCGCGACGGAGTCGAAAGATTTGTCGAGCTTGGTCCCGGCAAGGTACTCACGGGTCTTGTCAAAAAGACGCTTGACGACGTAACAGTTATGAATATTGAGGACGAAGCATCGTTCAAAGCAACTGCAACATCATTCGGAACATAAGGAGCAACAATGAAGAAATACGGACTAATCGGATGTCCGCTCGGACATTCCCTCTCTCCTGCAATCCACAAAAGACTGTTTGAGCTCTATAATTTTCCTGCTGAATATTCGCTTATCGAAATATCTCCAGAGGAACTAAAAGGACAGTTCTGCGAACTTGAAAAGCTGGAAGGCTTCAATGCAACAATACCGCATAAACTCGCCATAATAGAATACTGTGACATACTTGACGAAAGTGCAAAACGTTACGGCTCCGTGAACTGCGTAAAAAACGGCGCAGAAAAAAAGGGGTACAACACAGATGTTCTCGGCTTTACCAAGTCAATAGAGCTTATGGGAGCGTCGCTTGCCTGCAAAACACTGCTTATCGGATGCGGCGGCGTGGGGCGGATGATGGCGATTGAAGCAGCATTAAACAGTGCTGACCTTACAATAGCTATCTTTAAAAAAGATGAAGAAGCAGTTAAATCGGTTGTTGCCGAAATAATGGCAATCAAACCCGATGCGAAAGTCAAAATGGTCTTTATAAACGGAGATGTTATTTCTATTTCAGACTTTGGAATAAACCCTGACTTTGAGCTCATACTCAACGCATCTCCGATAGGAATGTATCCAAAAATTGACAATATGCCGTGCGATGAAAAGCTGCTTGAAAAAGCAAGATTTGTTTTCGATGTGGTTTATAATCCCCGTGACACACTTCTCGTAAAAACAGCATCAAATCTCGGAATTAAAGCAATGAGCGGTATGTCCATGCTCGTTCTTCAAGCCGCAGCCGCACACGAAATATGGAACGGTGCAAAATTCAGCGACTCCGATATAAAACAGATTATATCCGATATGGAGGCGCTGGTATGAAAAATATATACCTGTGCGGATTTATGGGATGCGGAAAAACCTTTATAGGAAAAATGATTTCGGATGCACTTGATATGACTCTTATAGACCTTGACGATTATATAGTTGAACAGGAGAAAATGTCTATACCCGAAATATTTGAAAAAAAAGGCGAGCCGTATTTCAGACAAGCCGAGGCCGACTATATACGCAGACTTGAAAACTGCGTTGTAGCAACAGGCGGCGGCGCAATGCTCCGTGACGAAACTGCTGAATTTGCACGCAGTAAAGGCGTCAGAGTATTTATTGACACTGATTTCGAAGTGTGCTACAACAGAATTAAAAACGACGCCAACCGACCGTTGGTGCAAAAAAACACAGCGGAACAGCTTTTTGATATATACACCTCCCGCAAACCTATTTATATTAAAAATACTGATTTTAACGTTGATGGAAACCAGCCTGCTCATGTAATAGCAGAAAACATCATTCAGAGGGTTAAAAAATATGTTAATCTATAATGCAAAAATAATTACAATGGAAGGATATGACATTGAGTGCGGTTACATCGCAACAGCCGACGGAAAAATATCCGAAATTGGCACAATGTCAAAATTTACACACACTGTAACTGACGAAGATATCAATGCAGAGGGTATGACTGTATACCCGGGATTTATTGACGCACACACCCATCTCGGAATGGTTGAAAACGGCGTTGGTATCGAAGGCGACGACGGAAATGAGGAAAGCGACCCCTGCACACCGCAGCTCCGTGCCATTGACGCAGTCAATCCCAACGACTACTGTTTTCTTGAGGCAGCGAGAGCGGGAATTACAACCGTTGCAACCGGAATGGGCAGTGCAAATGCCATCGGCGGACAGCTCCTCGTAATGAAAACATACGGCAGCAAGAGAATTGAAAACAGACTTCTCGCCTGCCCTGCCGCAGTTAAATTCGCACTCGGCGAAAACCCCAAAATGACATATCGTGACAAGGATGAAAGCCCTGTTACAAGAATGGCAACAGCTGCCATTATCCGTGAACAGCTTTATAAAGCCACGAAATATCTGTATGACCTTGAAGCATATGAGCTTGATAAGTTGGACAACGAAAATGCAGAGCCACCTGAATTTGACTTTAAAAGCGAATCTCTCATTCCGCTCGTAAGAGGCGAAATAAAAGCACATTTCCATTGCCACAGAGCTGATGATATATTCACAGCCATAAGAATATGCAAAGAGTTTAAAATTGACTGCGTACTTGTCCATGCAACAGAAGCAGGTCTGGTAGCCGACGAGCTGAAAAACGAAAGGGTTGAATGCATAGTCGGACCCTTAATCTGCGACCGTTCAAAGCCCGAGCTCAAAAACAGCCTTATTGAAACCGCTTCCGAGCTTACAAAAAACGGCATAAGAACGGCAATTTGCACAGACCACCCCGAAAATCCCGCTAAATATCTTCCGATTGAAGCTGCACTTGCAATAAAGGGCGGACTCACCGAAAGACAGGCACTGAAAGCTATAACGATTGATGCTGCGCAAATACTTGACCTTGAAAGAAACATAGGCAGTATCGCAGTAGGCAAAGACGCCGATTTTGTCATTTACAAAAAAAGCTTTACAGATGCCTCGGCGTCACCCGAATATGTAATCATTGACGGAGTTAAGGTAAAATGATAAATTTTATTAAACAGCCCTTTGACGTTGATTCACCGTACGCTTATGACGAAATGTCAAAAAAATTCGATGACGAAATAGAAAAACAGAATAAAATCAGCCTTTATAAAATGAAAGGTCAGCCGCTTTTCCTTTTCAGCAGAAATCTGAATATCATACAGCTTAAATATTATCAGTCATACAAAAACGACATGTGCGACACTATGTATGAAGGCGAACTGAAAAAAGGTCTTGAGGGCTGTCAGCTTATCGGCAATATAAAAAAACCTCGTGCTATATGGGCGATATGCATAGGTATAGTTTGTACCCTGCTTATTGATTTGCTCGTAATTTCTTTTTTCATAACGTTTTACGAAGATTTTGACATACTTAACCATCTTGTGCTCTGGTTTACCCTGATTGCCGCAAGAGCTATTATGATTGTTCACCTTCTTCGTTTCGACCGCAAGCGTGCAAAGCTTGTGAAAGAAGAAATAACAAAGTTTATGCAGACCGAAAGGAAAAACGAAGATGATAAGAGAAATTGACGTTTCAGTTATATCAAAAGCGGTTGCTGAATTATGCGAAAAAGCCAATCTTGTTCTTCCCTGCGGAATGAAAGAAAAAATCCATTCATGCATCGAAAAAGAAGAAAGTCCGCTTTGCAAGGAAGTGCTCGGCGACCTTGAAAGAAATATCGACTGCGCAAAGGAAATGAATGTAGCTATCTGTCAGGATACAGGCATGGCGGTTATTTTCATTGACATAGGTCAGGATGTTCATTTTGTCGGCGGAAATCTTGTTGATGCAATAAACAAAGGCGTTGCGGACGGATATATAAACGGGAAATTAAGACTTTCCATTGTTTCGGACCCGCTCGTACGCACCAACACGAATAACAACACGCCCGCAGTTATTCACACGAGAATAGTTGACGGCGACAAAGTACATATTATGGTTGCACCCAAAGGTTTCGGCAGCGAAAATATGAGCAAAATAAAAATGTTCACACCTTCAGCCACCAAAGACGATATTATAGGATTCGTCCGTGAAGTTGCAGACATTGCCGGCAGCAATCCCTGCCCACCGATAGTTGTCGGAGTCGGCATCGGCGGAGATTTTGAGTATGCTGCATACCTTTCAAAAAAAGCACTCTGCCGTGATTTGAATGTACGCAATTCAAATCCGATGTATGCTGAAATGGAAGAAAAGATGCTTGAAGAAATCAATAAAACAGGTATCGGAGCGCAAGGATTCGGCGGAACGGTAACAGCTCTTTATGTAAATATAGAACAAGCTCCGACACATATCGCAGGTCTGCCTGTGGCGGTAAATATCGGCTGTCATGTCACACGTCATGCCGAATGTGAAATATGAGGGCGAACATGAACATACAGATATTCGGAAAAAGCAAATGCTTTGACACAAAAAAAGCTCAAAGATATTTTAAGGAAAGAAACATCAAATTTCAGATGGTTGATATTCTTGACAAAGGATTAAGCAAGGGCGAGCTGCGAAGCGTCTTACAGGCAGTAGGCTCGATAGATGTGCTGATTGACGAAAAATCCAAGGATTACTATGAAATAAAATACCTCCTTGATAACGCAAAAGAAGATAAGCTTATAGAAAAACCATCGATTTACAGAACTCCCATTGTCAGAAACGGAAGACAAGCAACTGTCGGTTACTGTCCCGATATATGGAAAACATGGGAATAACAGTTTGAATAAAGATACCTCCGTATTGTATAAAATACTTACGGAGGTGATTTTATGTCCGAAAAAAAGAAAAAGAGAAAACTGCCGATTGCGCCTGCATATCTTACCTATAATCTTACCGATAACAGGACAATGCCAAACGGCGAATATCTTAACAAACAAGAATTTGACGCAGATTTCTCAAAAGCAGAAGTTGATGCAAACAAAAAATAATACCATATTTTAACAGCTATTACCCTCAACCCCATTTTTATTGACATACAGCAGCATTTATGATAAAATAAGCAAAAAGGGTGATACGATGATAAAGTGGTTATTTTTCGATTTAGGCTCAACTCTCATAGATGAAAGCGAATGCATCAGATTTCGCCTGTCCGAGCTTGCAAAACAAGAAAATGCACCATCTGAGAATATTTTAGAGAAAAGAATGAACGAATATGCCGCAATGAATCATATCCCATACAAGGAAACGGCAGAGGAATTTAACTTACAGACAATCAAATGGCCGTCTGATATGGAAAAAATATACAAAGACACCATTTATGTTCTCAAAAAGCTGTCAAAAAAATACCGCCTTGGCATTATCGCAAACCAAAGCAGCGGAACAAAAAAGCGCCTTATTAAATACGGCATAATAGACTATTTTGATATAATAATTTCTTCATCCGAAGCAGGTGTATCGAAGCCAAATCCTCAGATATTTACGCTCGCTTTAAGTAAGGCCGCATGTTCTCCGCAGGAGGCATATATGATTGGTGACAGGCTTGATAATGATATTGAACCTGCGGCGGAGCTCGGAATGAAAACTATATGGGTAAAACAAGGTCTGTACGCTTTGGGAAACCCGAATCTGATAAAACACAAACCCGATATAACTGTCGACAAAATCAGAGATATTCTGAGCTATTTATAATAATGAATTAACCACGCTGTAAAACAACGTGGTTAACTTTTTATCATTTTTCGCCTGTCATTCGCCGTAATCTTTCCGCTATTTCTTTTCTTCTTTGCTCTGTGGCAGTCTTATCCACATAACAAAGTCCGTCCTTTTCATAAATGACATCTCCCTCGCTGACACCCTCGGGAAACATGCACAAATTTATGTTAATATGACTTACCGCACCATCTTCCGAATACTCGGCAACGGCATAATTCCCTTCTATTCTGTCAATTATCATAGCCGTCTCCTTTTACATTATTTTTCCGTATAATATGCCTTCAAAAGGTTTGTATCGCTTTTAAAAACAATACTGCCCATTTTGTCCGTACGGAGAATATTTATTCCAAGGTCACCGAAACGATTTAAAACTTTGTCGGTAGGATGTCCGTAATCATTCGGAGAACCTACCTCGATAACCGCATACTGCGGCGAAACTGCACGCAGAAATTTCTTCGTGCTCGAAGAATTGCTGCCATGATGCGCAACTTTCAGAATATCGGCAGACAAATCCGCACCGCTGTCGATGATATCATATTCTGCATCAGATTCAATATCGCCTGTAAACAGAAAAGAATTTTCGCCGTGAACAAACTTGAACGTGACCGAATAATTGTTCAAATCCTCATAATCCTTTACAGGCGCCAGAATTTCAATTACACAATTTTCATCAACCTCAAGGCTTGTTCCTGCTTTGGCATACCTTACATAAACGCCTTTGTTTTCAATCGCATCAAGCATTTTTTCATACGAACTTGTAATAGGTATTACTGCGTCCGCAACACGAGGCATTATTATCGTATCTGCCCCAAGTGTATTTATTATATCACCCATGCCGCCTATGTGGTCGGAATGCGGGTGAGTTGCTATAACATAATCAAGTTTCTTTATCCCGCACGCAGACAGATAAGCAAGTACATCCGAACTGTACTCACGTTCGCCGCAGTCGATAAGTATACTTTTTGTCGGGGTAAGAATAAGCTCGCAGTCGCCTTGCCCGACGTCGATAAAATGTACCGACACATCTGCCTCAACATCCTCGCCGTTTATAATCAGATTGTCGTTAAGATCGGCAGCTCTGAACAACTGACTCCATGTAGGTATACCGTCTATTCTGAAAAAATGTTCGTTGAGAGTTATAAAAATCGCAGCGAAAAGAATAACCGCTGCAGCTACGATATAATAAAGCTGCTTATTCTTTTTAAAACTAACGTTTCCTTCTATTGTTGCCTTTTTTATTGCTTTCATATTTTTTCGGCGGATTTTTTTCAGATCGTTTCTTTTGTTTTCTGTTTTCAAACGCATTTCCCTTTCGTTGTCCGAGTATTTTATCAGCGTCAGCCTGTGAAATCAGACAATTTTTATCGCCGCCGATAAGCTCACGCCGCTTTGCAAGCATAAGCGCCTTCAGAATAAGAGGCTTGTTCTCCGCTTTATAATATTGCAAGAGGGCTCTCTGGAGCTCTTTTTCTTCCTGACGCTTCGGCACATACACTTCTTCTAAAGTATATGGATCAAGTCCCGTATAGAACATTGCAGTAGATATTGTTCCTGGAGTGGGATAAAAATCCTGTACCTGTTCAGGTCGAATATTGTGTTTTTTAAGAAATACCGCAAGTTCAACCGCTTCGTTAAGCGTGCAGCCCGGATGGGATGACATGAGATAAGGAACAAGATATTGCTCCTTTCCGATTGATTTGGTTATTTCATAAAAACGCTTTTCAAATCTCTCATAAACCTCTATATGCGGCTTTCCCATGTAATCGAGCACCTTGTTGCTCGCATGCTCAGGAGCGACTTTCAGCTGACCGCTCGTATGCTCGGATATAAGCTCACGCATAAACTCATCGTCTTTATCTTGAATTAGGTAGTCGTATCGAATTCCCGAGCGTATGAACACCTTTTTTACGCCCTTAATTTTTCTTATTTTACGCAAAAGTGCAAGATAATCACTATGGTCAACCGTAAGATTTTTACACGGCTCCGGAGCAAGACATTTCTTGCCCTTGCATAGTCCGTGTTCAAGCTGTTTCTGACATGACACGCTGCGGAAATTTGCGGTTGGCCCGCCTACGTCATGTATATAGCCTTTAAAGCTTTGTTTTCGTGTAAGTTCCTCTGCCTCACGGAGTACAGATTCCTCGCTCCTTGTCTGAATACGTCTGCCCTGGTGCAAAGCTATCGAACAAAAGTTGCAAAAACCAAAACATCCCCGATTATGCGTAATAGAAAATTCTACTTCTCTTATCGACGGCACGCCGCCCTCTTTTTCGTACATAGGATGATAAGTTCGCATATACGGCAGTTCGTATGCCTTGTCAAATTCCGATTGAGTCAAACTGCGCTGGGGAGGATTCTGAACAAGCATCATGTTTCCGTGACGCTGCGTAATTGTTCTGCCTGTTATCTCATCCTGTTCGTCGTACTGCTTGCGGCATGCCTTCGCATATGCCTTTTTATTCTCTGACACAAGCTCAAAGCTGTCGCACTGTACGCTTCCGATAGGTGTATTTTCGGGCTTGGTAAGATAACAAGTGCCACGAATATCCGTCATATCACAGAGCTTGTCCCCGCCTTTGAAACGATTGTGTATTTCTCTTATCGTAACTTCGCCCATACCGTACATAAGCAAATCCGCACCGCTGTCAACGAGCACAGACGGCATAACCTTATCTGCCCAGTAATCATAATGAGCAAAACGCCGCAGCGACGCCTCAAGACCGCCTACGGCTATTTCCGAATCGGGAAACAATCTTTTTATGTTTCTACAATATACAGTGAGAGCCCTGTCGGGACGCTTACCGCCTTTTCCGCCTGCGCAGTAAGCATCATCCCATCTTTTTTTCTTGAAAACCGTATAGTTTGAGACCATACTGTCGATATTTCCGCCCGTTACCATAAAAGCATATTTTGGCCTTCCAAGCTGCATGTAATCAACGTCGGTCTGAGGTTGTGCTATCATACCGACGGTGCAGCCAAAGCTTTCAAGCATTCTCGAAATAATAGCAATGCCAAAAGACGGATGATCGACATAAGCGTCACCCGTCACACAAATATAATCAAATTGTTCTATATTTCTTTGTTTCATATCCTCACGGGATACAGATAAAAACGGCATAACAAACCCTTTCAGTGCTGAATTTTAATTTATCCCTATGTTTTTCGCCGCCGAGGCAACGGAATAATTCAGTATTTCTGCGGCATATTTGAGGGATTTGAGAGTATGCACAGTTATATCTTTCCCCTTTTTATTCAGCCGCTTTGCACGGGCGAGATGATACGAACGTCTCACCCGCATCAAATAATTTCTGATTTTGTTCTTCATAATCGTCTCCCTTTATTCTTCGTCGGACTGTCTTAATTTTCTTTCATACCATTCCTGCTTGGTCATAAGCACTTGTCTTGGCTTTCCGCCTTCAAAAGCTCCAACGATTCCCATTTCTTCCATTGTATCTATAATTCTCGCCGCACGTCCGTATCCAAGTTTCAGTTTACGCTGAAGATATGACGTACTTGCCTGACCTGCCTCTATAACGGCCTCTATTGCCTCGTCAAGCTTATCGTCGGAATAATCCGCACCGCCCTCGGAATCCTTGTCCTTAGCCTTGGCATTCGACGCCTCGGCAGCTCTTTCAGCCTGTTTTTCAATTTCCTCGATAACACTCTGGTCATAATCCAGAATAAACGAATTTTTAATAAAATCAGAAACACGCTCAACTTCCTTGTCCGAAACCCAGCAACCCTGAACTCGCATAGGCTTAGGCATTCCGACAGGGAAATAAAGCATATCTCCCTTTCCAAGCAGTTTTTCCGCACCTGCGCTATCAATAATAGTACGGCTGTCAACCTGGGAAGCAACCTTGAGCGCAATACGGCTGGGGATATTCGCTTTTATAACACCCGTAACAACGTTTACAGACGGTCTTTGCGTAGCAATTACTAGATGCATACCAGCCGCACGAGCCATCTGCGCAAGACGGCAAATGCTATCCTCGACCTCTCCCGGCGACGCCATCATAAGGTCGGCAAGCTCATCGATAAAAATTACAATCTGTGGAATTGTTTTTATTTCATCATTTGTTTTGGCGAGATGATTGTATCCGTCAATATCACGGACATTATTATCCGAAAAGAGTTTATAACGATTGAGCATTTCAGTAACCGCCCACGCAAGCGCACCTGCCGCCTTTTTCGGGTCTGTCACGACAGGAATAAGAAGATGCGGTATACCGTTGTAAATCATAAACTCAACTGCCTTAGGGTCAATCATCAGCAAGCGCACCTCGTCGGGAGTAGAACGGAAAAGAATGCTCATAATAATAGAGTTTACGCACACAGATTTACCCGAGCCTGTTGTACCTGCAATAAGGATATGCGGCATTTTGGCTATATCCGCTACAACAATTTCACCGGTTATATCCATGCCAAGTGCCGCACCAAGCTTACTCTTGGTATTTTTGAATGCCTCGCTGTCAATCATGGAACGGATAGGAACCGAATCAACCTGTTTGTTGGGCACCTCGATACCAACCGCCGCTTTGTTCGGAATAGGAGCTTCTATACGAACTCCCGCAGTCGCAAGATTAAGTGCAATGTCGTCAACAAGACCTGTAATCTTCGATATTTTTACGCCCGGCGCAGGCTGAAGCTCGTATCTTGTTACAGACGGACCTCTTGACGCCTCAAGGAATTTTGTTTCAACGCCAAAACTCTTTAAAGCGTCTACAAGCTTCTTGGCATTGACATTTATTTCTTCGTTAATAGCCTCTGTACTGCGCTCACGGACAATATCATTGAGCAAATCAACAGGAGGCAGTGTATACTGTTCTGCTGCGGAAACAATTTCTTCAAAATGCGCCTGCCCCTCTTTGTCGGTTGTAATAACCGTACCGCTTGACGAGCCTTCGGCAAGTTTTTCGGCATTTTCTGCCTTTTCTGCGGCATTATCGCTTTGTTCCCTATTGAAATCCGCAATCGCCTCAGCAACAGCATCTCCCGTAACATCCGTACTGCCGACAACAAATCCGCCATCGGGGCAGAAAGGTCCATCGGAATCATCTTCGACAGCAGGCGACGGGACGATAACGTCATCTATTGTCGTCTGAACAGGTTCCTGCATATCCGAACTGATGACAGAACCGCTCAGGAAATCACGCAAATCCTTCTGATACTGCTGATTTTCCTTGCTTTGTTCTTCTATTTCTTTCGGCTTTTCCTGTGCTGTCTGCTTTTCTTCCTCGGATACAGGCTGCTGTGCGCTAGTGGTTACGGCGGCAATAGCCGCAAATTTATCAATTTTACGCTGATTTCTTGCGCTTATTTTAGGAGTTCTTATTTCGCTATGCACAGGCTGCTCGCTTGATGTGAGAAGTGCTGCACGGCGTTCTTCCTCTATACGTTCAAGCTCAAGCTGAACATACTCGCTTTCAGCTCTGTATTCCTCACGCTTCTTTTTTGCGTATCCCGATGCGCTCTTGAAAGGCTTTGCCGAAAAACGAAGAAAATCGGCAAGCTTTATGTTCGCAATAAGCATAATTGTAACAAACGCAATAAGAACAAGGATTATCGAAGCGCCTACACGGCCGAAAAGCATAAGCGGAACGCCGAATACCATTCCCGCAAGTCCGCCGCCCGAAATCTGTGTGCCGCGTTCGTATACAACTTGTATTGTCTTTGCAAAATCCGTTCCCTTTTCTGCAAAATCGCCTACGAAAATTACCTGTGCTGCGGCGCATATGAGCAGAATAATCAGCACAAGTTGAAACATCTTTGCTCTAATTGTTGAGCTCTTCTTATCAGCAGAAAGCATAACAGCAACATAAATAACAACAGGTCCGACGAGAAATACCGCCATGCCGAAAAGTCCGCACAAAAATCCATGTATATGATCCCACATCGACGGCTCTTCAACGGAAATATCACCGATAAATGCAAAACAAATCAACAGCACTCCTGCCGCAAAAAGAAAGATAGACCATATGTTTCTTCTGCGTGCATTACGTTCATACGCCTCCTGCTGTATGCGTGCAGCCTGCTCCGATACTTTTTTTCCGCTTGAGAGCTTTTCAACCCTGGGCTTATTTCCCGACGAATTGTTCGACTGTGCCATTAAACATCCTCCAATGTATGTATACTTTTATGCCGCTGTTCCACTTAACAGCTCCGCAATTCCCGTTCCCGACACATTTTCATAAATGCCGAGAATAATGCATATAACACCGAGTACTGCGGTATATATTCCGAAATATTTCATCTTATCGTTTTTAATTACAAGATTTACAAGCTTTATCGCAAGCAGTCCGACAACCGCCGAAACTGCAAGTCCCGTAAGCAGTACAGGAACATCAATGGTCACATTTTCACTTATTACATCCATAAGTTCGGAAAGACATCCGCCGAGAATTGCGGGTATTCCGAGGATAAACGAATATGTTACCGCAGTTTCTCTTGTAAGACCGCAGAAAAGCGCACTTGAAACAGTACTGCCCGAGCGGGATACTCCGGGAAAAAGTGCAACGCACTGGAACAAACCAATAACAAGAGCATCCTTTACAGTTACAGCCTTCCCTGTCTTATAACCCTTTACACAAGCATCGGACAGGAAAAGCAATACCGCTGTGTAAAAAAATGCACAGCCCTCGAAAATTATATCGCCGTCGCCCTCGACAGAAGTGAAAAAATCCTTGAAAAAATACACAGGTACGAGTATAAGCGTTGAAATAACGACCATAAACATCATGCGGCGGCTGTCATTCATACCGCTCCATGTGAATTTTCCGTGTGAAACGTCACGGATTGTAAGGAAAAATTCCTTTATCATGCTCCATATCGCTTTACGGAAAGCAACAAATACCGCTATAAGCGTTCCCAGATGCAGAAATACCGAAATAAGGAGTCCGTTCTCGGTTATATTCATAAAATGCTGTAAAACCGAAAGATGCCCCGAACTCGAAACGGGGAGAAATTCCGTAAGACCCTGAACAATACCCTGTATAATGATGTTGATAAAATCCATCTGCTCTCCTTTATGTACGCCCATAAGGGCGATTATGTCGTAAAATCGGAATATGGCGAAAAACGTGCGTCAAGATACATACGCTGATTTGTGGTTATCAGCCGTTTCACACGCTTTCGACCGCAGTAATCCTCAATTTCTATAAGCCCGCCGTCAATCAACTTGTATTCAGAACGCACAGGCTCACGGTAAAATATATCTTCACAGCTGATAATGGAATGAATCACTGGACATCACCCCTGTTTTCAGACGGCAGTTTCAAACGTCCGTGGTCATAAAGCACATTTTTATCGCATATTTTGTCGGAAATGCTGCAAGTGCTTTTGTCCTCACCCTGTTCAATCAGCGAATACAGACACTCTATTGCCTCGGAAAGTCCTCCCAAACTGTCAATCAGACCCTCCTCCACAGCTGTATGTCCATCCAGGACAGAGCCGACATCCATAACAAGTTCATCCTTTTTCATCATAAGTTCGTAAAAACGCTCGGCGGAAATATTGCTGTTTTCTGTCACAAAACGAGTTATGCGCTCCTGCATTTTATCGAAATACGAAAGCGTCTGCGGCACGCCCAGAACAGTTCCGTTCATTCTCACAGGATGAATGGTCATTGTTGCAGACGGAACAATAAAACTGCGTTTGGCGCTTACAGCAAGAGGAACGCCTATCGAATGACCACCTCCGACGACAATGGAAACCGTCGGTTTACCCATTCCCGCTATTATTTCGGAAATAGCAAGTCCCGCCTCAACATCGCCGCCTACCGTGTTAAGAATTATAAGCAGTCCCTCTATTGAAGTATCCTCTTCAATCGCCACAAGAGCGGGAATAATGTGCTCATATTTAGTGGTTTTATTCTGCGGCGGGAGAATGTAATGTCCCTCAATCTGTCCGATTACTGTCAGACAATGTATATTGTGACGTGCGTTCTGCGGGGATGTCACCCCACTGTCCGACGACTGTGCGGACTCATTATCAATTTTATCTTCTTCGTTCATACAATCTCCTTTTATGAATATTTATCTTTATTATTTGTATTCGTCCAAGCAAATATTCATAACAGAAAATCATACTTTATTATTATAACAAAAAAAGCACGAAAAGTAAAGACCCAATTTTAAAAAAAGAAATGCTCCCGAGGCATTTTACGCCCCGAAAGCTGTCATTTCAATTATTCACTTTTTTGCCGAAAAATAAACCTCAGTAAGACAGGAAAACAGCGCCTGCTTATCATCAGCTGTAAGCTTTTTTCCTTCAAAAATACGCTTTGCCTGTTCAATAAAGTCGGATGCTTCTTTAATTCCCGTACTGTTTTTGGAGGCATTGACAACAAATCTTTCACGGCTGTCAAGAATAAGACTGCGCTTGTCATCAAGAAGAACAGCCTCGTCAACCTCAAGCTCTCTGACTATATTCTTCAGAACAGTTCTTTTAGGCGTTCGTGAACCGTTTATGTAATTGGCAAGGCCACGGTAAGTTATTCCTATACTGTCCGCAAAATCAGTTTTGCTGATGCCTTTTCTATGTATAAGCACTTCCAGCTTTTCTCCTAATGTCATAATACCGCCCTCCTTTTTTCATATATAATTATAAACGTGAACAGGGTGAATGTCAATATTTTTTTCGACTTTTTTCGCATTTTTGAAAAAAATTCAATTATTCATTAAATATTCATATTATACAGCATATTATTCACACAAACGTATATTTTAACTTGACAAAATGTATAATTCGTGTATAATTAAATGTATAACAAAACACCTTACGGTGGGATAACAATAAGGAGAATACTATCATGGCAAAAGAAATCAAAAAAATCATCCTCGCCTACTCCGGCGGACTCGACACATCCATCATCATTCCCTGGTTAAAGGAAAACTATAACAACCCCGAGGTTATCTGTGTTGCGGGTAACGTTGGACAGGATTCTGAAATCGTTGACCTTGAAGAGCGTGCTATAAAGACAGGCGCCTCCAAGCTTTATATTGAAGATATTCAGGACGAATTTGTAAACGACTTTATTTTCCCGACGCTCAAGGCCGGCGCAAAATACGAAGGTTACCTCCTCGGTACATCTTTCGCACGTCCCCCTATTGCAAAGCGTCTTGTTGAAATCGCTAAGAAGGAAAATGCCGACGCTATCTGCCACGGCTGCACAGGTAAGGGTAACGACCAAGTTCGTTTTGAGCTTACAATAAAGGCTCTTGCTCCTAATCTCCCCATTATCGCTCCCTGGAGAATCTGGGATATCAAGTCTCGTGATCAGGAAATCGAATATGCCGAGGCGCATAATGTTCCTATAAAGATAAATCGTGAAACAAACTACTCCAAGGATATGAACCTCTGGCATCTTTCTCACGAAGGTCTTGACCTTGAAGACCCCGCAAACGAGCCTCTCTACAATAAGCCCGGATTCCTCGAACTCGGCGTATCCCCCGAAATGGCTCCCGATAAGCCTACATATGTTACAATCAGCTTTGAAAAGGGTATCCTCGTAGCTCTTAACGGCGAAAAGATGGACGGCGTAAAGCTTATTAAAACACTTAACAAAATCGGCGGCGAAAACGGTATCGGTTTATTCGACGTAGTCGAAAACCGTCTTGTTGGTATGAAGTCCAGAGGCGTGTACGAAACTCCCGGCGGTACAATTCTCTATCATGCACACGATGTTCTTGAAACAATCTGCCTCGATAAGGAAACACAGCACTATAAGTCAGGCCTTGCACTCAAGTACGCTGACCTCGTATACAACGGACAGTGGTACACTCCTTTAAGAGAAGCTATGGACGCATTTGTTGACAAGACACAGGAAACATGCACAGGTGAAGTTAAGCTCAAGCTTTACAAGGGCAACATCATCAACGCAGGCGTTACATCCCCCTACACACTTTACAGCGAAGATTTCGCATCCTTCGGCGAGGACGATGTATACGACCAGAAAGACAGCGCTGGCTTTATCAACCTCTTTGGTCTTCCTATCAAGGTTAAGGCAATGCTTGATGAGGAAAGAAACAGCAAGTAAATGGATGTTTTCAGAATTATTGTTCAAATTGCGGTTTCAGCGGCGGCGCTGTATGCGCTTATTCTTATAATTGCTCATATAACGCTGAATGTACTGCATATAAAGCGCTCTTCAGGACTTTGCAAGGGCGGAAAAACCGCTTTTGCGACAGTCGTTGAGGTAAAGCCGGTACTTGAACGAATAAATAATTCAAAATATCCCTCCTCAATAACTAATTATCTTCTGCTTGACTACTGTGTCGATGGTGTAAAATACACTCACGAGGCTGAACTCCGTGATTCCG
>JAZNLN010000104.1:0-12638 GCA_045579125.1 Ruminiclostridium sp. | reverse complement strand
TTTCCGAACATGACGCCGATTTTTTCACGAATCTGGTTGATAAAGATAGCAACCGTGTTTGACTTTGAAATAACCGCCGTAAGCTTGCGGAGCGCCGACGACATAAGTCTTGCCTGCACGCCTACGAACGAGTCGCCCATTTCGCCGTCGATTTCCGCCTTCGTTACCATCGCCGCAACCGAGTCAAGAACGATAATGTCGATAGCTCCCGAACGCACAAGCACTTCCATGATTTCAAGCGCCTGCTCGCCCGTGTCGGGCTGGGATACGATGAGATTATCCATGTCAACGCCGAGCGCCTTTGCATAAACGGGGTCAAGCGCATGCTCAACGTCCACGAATGCCGCAATGCCGCCTTTTTTCTGTGCTTCTGCGATAGCGTGCAGCGTAACCGTCGTCTTACCGCCCGATTCAGGGCCGTATATTTCGATAATTCTTCCCTTGGGCAGTCCGCCTATGCCGAGCGCATTATCAAGACCGATTGAGCCTGTCGAAACGCTTTCCACGTTCAGCTTGGACTTCTCGCCGCCCATAATCATAACCGCACCTGCGCCGAACTGCTTTTCAATCTGCGCCATAGCGGCTTCAACCGCTTTTTTCTTCTCCTCGGGCGTTGTAACTACGCCGACCGTTTTTGTTGCTTTGCTGCTTTTAGCCATAATTCGTCCTTTCTTTGTCCTTTATGCCGTTATGCGAGATACTGCTCGATTTTCTTGAGCACGTCCTCCGTAACGAACGGCTTTTTTATGTACCCTTGGGCGTTCAGCTCGGTACATTTTATTGTTATTTCCTGCGTCATACCGCTTGATACGAACAGCACGGGGATTTTCGACGTAACAGAATTGCTTCTTATTCTCCGCAGAACCTCATACCCGTCCATTTCGGGCATCTGAATATCAAGCAGGATAAGGTCGGGCGTGTTGCTTTCAAGGTATTTCAATGCCTGAGCGCCCGATTTTGCAAGGGCAGTCTTGTACTGCCCGCCTATTATTTTAGCTATCAGCTTCAGATGGTCCGTCATATCGTCAACCACTAAAACCGAATTTCTTTCGCTCATCTGCGTTTACTCCATTCCTAAAAGTGTGTCGATTTTCTCCGCCGCACTGTCAAATTCAAATGCGTCGATGTCCTCTGCGATTTTAACAATCAGTTCGTCCGCCTCGTCTCCGAAGCTCTTGTCTGCGATTGCCTCAAGAATATTTGTAGCCCACGAGTAGTCGAAGTCGCCGCACGCTTCCTTGAGGTCCTCGAATTCCCACTTTTCGTCCGCAAGGCTTGCCTTCTTCTTTTCTACGGCAGGCTTTCCGCTGTCGTCTTCGCCGACTATCATTTCTATTCTCTTGGTGAACGCCGAATATTCCTCGACAAACTGGTAATGATTTGCCTTTATGTATTCCACGTCGCCTCTCTTGCCCGCAAGCTCAAGCTCAAAAGCAAGGTCGCCGAGCACGCCGACGCCGATGTTTCTTGCGCTGCCCTTGAGGCCGTGAACATAAATCGTATAGTTTTCGTAATCCTCTTTTTCGAACGACTTTTTAAGCTCGTCAAAGGTGGACGAATGTATCGCCGTATCAAGGATTTCAAGGTAAAGGTCGCTGTCCTGGAGGCACTGGCTGAGGCCGAAGCTTACGTCAAGCTCCTCTATTTCCTCACGCAGCCTTTCCACGATTACCGCCGACGCCTTTTCTCCGCTTTCCTCTTCCGCCGCTTTTGTCACGCCGCCGTACACCTTCTTGCTGTTCGGGAGGTGCTTTTCAAGGACAGCGTTAAGCTCGTTTGCGTCGATAGGCTTTGCAAGAAAACCGTTCATACCCGCCGCAAAGAACATATTGCTTGCGCCGATGTCTGCGTTCGCCGTGAGGGCGACAATGGGCACCATGCTCTTTTTGCCGTTGCCCGAGCGGATGATGTTGGTCGCTTCGATACCGTCCATTTCAGGCATCATATGGTCCATAAATACAATATCGTAGTCGTTTTCGCCGATAAGATTTATCGCCTTTGCGCCGCTTTCTGCGGTATCAATCGTCATTCCGTAGGGCTTCATCAGGCTCGAAGCAACAACAAGGTTCGTCTTGTTGTCGTCGACGATAAGCACTCTCGCCTCGGGAGCGGTAAGCACATCCTTTTCCTCGTCGCCTGTGGAACTGTTCTCGTAAAGCTTGGCAATAAGCATAGGAGTAAGCGGGCTCGCAAGTCTGCGCACCTCATGCCAGAGCGGCGTGTGGATGTTGTACTCGCTTACAACGCCTACGCACTTTTCGCCCGAAAAATCGTTGAATACAGCCGTGTGCTGCTCGTAAAAATCGTAGGTAAGGATAACGTGGGTGAATTTGTCCTTCTGCTGTTCCCATTCCTCGTAGCTGTCGAATACGGTGTGTTCCAGATTGAACTGCGACAGGATTTTTTCTATCTGCGCCTCTGCGGGCTGATTTGTCATAAGTACTGCCGTTCTGAAACGCTCCACGCCCTTAATCGACATGCAGAAGCTTCTTTCGATTACCTTCTGCGGTATTTCAAAAGCAAACTCGGAGCCTATGCCGAACGTACTGTTTACCGTAATTGAGCCGCCCATGAGCTCGACGAGGTTTCGGCTGATAACAAGTCCGAGACCCGTACCCTCGGTGTTGTTGGCACTCTTGACGTGCACCTGTTCAAACGCCTTGAACAAACGCTCAAGGTCACGTCTGCGGATACCGATACCCGTATCCTTTACGGATACACGAAGCTGAATTCTGTTCTCGTTTATATTCTTGAACGAGAGCTTCAGCGTGATTGAGCCTCTCGTCGTAAACTTCGCCGCATTAACGGCGAGGTTGAGGATAATCTGTCTTATGCGGAGCTCGTCGCCGTAAAGCACGCCCGGTATCGACGGGTCGATTTCGACGATAAGCTGTACCGCCGTCTGGTCGATTCTTGACGAAACTATGCTGCAAACCTCGTTTATTACTGTAACTATGCTGTATTTCGCCTCAAAAAGCTCGATTTTGTGCGATTCGATTTTTGAGAAGTCAAGAACGTCGTTGATAATTGCAAGCAGGCTGCGTGCCGCACTCTGGATATTGTTGAGGTATTCCTCGACCTCGGGCTTCGGCTCCTCACGGATTGCAAGCTCCGACATGCCGATAATGGCGTTCATCGGAGTTCTGATTTCGTGGCTGGTATTTGCGAGGAAGTCGATTTTCGACTTTGCGATAGCCTCGGTTTCCTCTTTCTTGATGTTCAGCAGCTTCGTCATCTGATTGAAGTTGTGGTTGCGGTACTGAACGTCACGCACCTTTGCCTTACTTCGGCGCACCGTGAGCCAGAGTATCGCAAGAACAAGGATAACGAATGGGAACGTCGCCAGAGAGGATATGCTTGCTTCCGCCTCGTGCTCCATGATGTAGTCGTAATGAATGACGTAGTTCAGTCCGAAAAACAGCGAAACGCAGACGATGTCGGTAATTATCATAACCTCGCTCAGATATACCGTCGAAACGCCGCACACGAGCAGGACGTAATATCCCCATTGGTCGTAGATTCCGACGGGAACGAGCATTCGAAAAACTATCCACAGCATGCAGACGCACCCTACCGAGCCCTGTACGATTTTGTTGAATTTCCTGCTGAACGACGGCCAGAAGCCGATTATCGGCATTCCTACCATAAGTATCTGAACGTCAATCGGCATAATCGACCAGTTCGCAATAATGTTTGCGATTGAACTGCCGAGCGTCATGAAATATATGAATATTGCGGTTTTGTTCAGCATTCTCGAATGCGACTCTTCCTGATATATCAAACTTTTCACTCCTCGCCGAAGCACGGCGGCACACGCCGTCTCCGATATTTTTTTTGTTAGAAACTATTGACTATTTTGCTTTTTTCTGCTAACCTTAATATAGAGCAATTAAGTATAGTACATCTTAAATTATTATACCACAAAGTGATGTCGAATTACAACACTTTTTGGCAAAAAACATCCGATTTGCGGAATAAAATTCTGAAAAAACGAGGTGGCGGCGTGAAACACATTTTTATTGTCAATCCTGCGGCGGGAAAAAAAGACAAAACCCGTGAAATACAGGCTCGTCTTGAACAGCTTGCAAAGGACGACGAGTTTGATTATCTCCTTTTCATTTCCGAATACGAGGGACACGAAACCGAGCTTGCAAAACAGCTCTGCGACCTCTTTATAACGGAAAGGATACGGCTGTACGCCTGCGGAGGCTCGGGTACGCTCCAGCGTGTGCTTAACGGCACAATCGGCGCTCACGACGTCGAAATCGCCTTTGTTCCGCTTGGTTTTACGAACGATTTTCTCAAGAACTTCAACTGCCGCCGCTCGGAATTCCTGAACATAGAAAATCTCATCAACGGAAAGGTTATCCGTGTTGACTGCACGGATGTAAACGAAAACCAGTACCGTGGAATAAACGCCTCCGACTTCGGAATAATCGGCTACGCAATGCGTCAGAACGACCTGTGCAGGATAATTTCAAGAGTTGCTCCGAATTTCATTTATTCAATCTGCTGCATTATCGAATGTATGACGGTTAAAAATACCGACTACGAGCTTATCCTCGACGGCGAGGATTACAGCGGAAAATACTCCTGCATCATGATATACAACGGCGCATTCCAGGGCGGAAATATCGCTCCGATAAAAACAACCAACCCGACCGACGGAAAGTTCAACGTCGTAACTCTTTCCTCCGAGCTGTCGTTCGTGCGCTCGCTCCGCATTCTTGCGTCGCTCCAGAAAGGCGATATTCACAGCTGCAAGGACTCCGCCTACATACAGTCGTTCATGGCTTCGGAAGTCCGTGTGAAATGCAAGAACGCAAAGGATAACATAATAAATATCGACGGCGAATTTTACCACGGCGACCGCTACACCATTACCAACCGCCCCTCACGGATTGACTTCGTCATCCCCGAGCATGCGGGCATAAAGGCGTACTGCGGCGAACGTGACGTGAAGAAGAAGAAAAAGGAACTGTTCGATTTTTCCATGAGCTGATAACAGCCAAAGGAGCAATTCAATGAAAACCTACACGCTTTGCGGCAGTATGCGTTTCAGCAATGAAATGGCGGAAATTGCGTACAAGCTTGAAACGGAAAAAGGATACAGCATTAGCGTGTCCGTCATATAGAAGCTTTTAGCCCCGCCGTTTTGCAGCTGCGGGGTTAGCTGTTTCTTATAAAAGGCGGGAACTGCCCAAAGGGGCTCCCTTTTTGCAGTGCGTTTACTGCGGCTGCACGCCGTCCGACGAGGCGCTGAAAGCCCTTGAGGCCGCACATTACAGGAAAATTGATTTAAGCGACGGCATTTACGTCGTAAACATCGGCGGCTACATAGGCGAATCGGTCCGAAAGGAGATAGAATACGCCCGCAAGCACGGCAAGGAAATACTGTATTTCTGCGAATAACAGTAAGCCCTGTGAGTATCCTCACAGGGCTGTTTTATGCTATTTTGCGGATTTCCGGCACGAAATAAACGCCGCAGACGAGAAAAAAGCCCCGACGGGCGTATTTTTATACGCCGAGGGGCTTTTGACGATGTATTGCGGCGTTTATTCGCTGCGAAGTGCGACAACAGGGTCTTTTTTGGCGGCTATCCTTGACGGGAACAAGCCTGCTATAAACGTCAGCAGCATGCTTATAACAACAAGTATAACGCCGCCGAGCCACGGGAGCTGAGCCATGTTCGGGATTTCCGTGAGGTGCTCGATAATAATGTTCGCAGGAATAATCAGAAGTACCGTAACGCCGATACCGATTGCGCCCGAGCAGAAGCCGACAATGAGAGTTTCTGCGTTGAATACTCGGGAAATATCTCTCTTTGAGGCGCCGATTGCTCGGAGAATACCGATTTCCTTTGTTCTTTCAAGAACGGAGATATATGTGATAATGCCTATCATGATTGAGGATACAACCAGCGAAATCGAAACGAATGCGATAAGGATATAGCTGATTGCGTTGATGATTGTCGTTACCGACGACATAAGGAGACCGATGTAATCGGTGTAGTTGATTTTGTTTTCCTCCGACTGCGAATCGTTGTATTTGTCGATAATTTCGACGATTTTTTCCTTTGCCTCAAAATCCTTAGGATAAATCATAATCATCTTCGGGTCGTCAAGGTCGGAAACGCCGAGAATGCTCATGTTTCCGTCATATGTAGCGTCGGTCGTCTGCTGTCCCATTGCCTTTTCGAACATTTCAAGGATTTTTTCCTCGGTCATGCCCATTGCCTGCATCTGTTCCATGGACGTCGCAAATTCTGCCTGCTGTTCGGGCGGGAGAGTCATAACATAAGCCTGGAGGTCCTCCATCGTGAGCTTTTTCTGCTCCTCGTCCTCCTGGGGGAAGCCTATTCCCGTGAACACGTCAATATCGGGGTTTTCTTTCTGCATCTTTACGATTTCGCTCTTGTTCACGTTATCGACAAGTATCTTCATAAGGTCGGATGTGTAACCGATTGCGGATGTGGGAGCGGAAGCAAGCGAATCGCTCGACGGCTTGACAATGCCGCAGATTTTGAGCGTAATGCCGTTGTTTACGGCATTTACCATATACAGGTCGTCGTCACGCATGTCCTTCCATGTGCCGTCGTCCTGCTGCTGGTAATAATCTGTGTTGGTGATGAGCTTATATGTTGTGCCGAGGATTTCGTCGTAGGTGTAGCTTACTATCTCCGTGTGGTATTCCTCGCCGTTAAGCGCCGCCTTGGATATTTCCTTGAGCTCGTTCTGGTCCATAAGGCCGATTGTATACATGACCATATCGCTTATTTCGTGCTCGTCGTTGACGATAAGCAGGAGCTCGTCGTAGCTCTCGGGCAGACGTCCCGCAAGTACCTCGTACTGCTTTTCCATCAGCTCTCTGTTGTCAAGCAGCTCGTCCCATGCGTCGATGTCGTACATCGTGGAGGACGCTGTGGACATGCTTGTTGCGTACTGATTCTGTCCCATTTCAAGACCGAGGAGGTTCATAAGCTGGCTGGGGCAGACCTGAACAAGGCCGTTGTTCTCGTCAACCTTGTATACGTTCATTTCGGTATCGTAGGTGTACTGAATACCGCTCACGCACTCGGCGACGCCCGATTCCTCGCTTTCAAGATATGCCTTGAAATCCTTCATATTGTTCGCCACAACCTCGCTCACCATAGCGTTCATAAGCTCGGTCATAACGTTGTTTGAATATACCTTGTCAAGTTCGTGCTTGGTTTCGCCCTCTTTCAGACCCATCATCGTCTTCATCATCGACGTCATGTCAATCGTAGATTCCTCGATTGCAAGCGGGTAGCTCGTGAGGGTGTCCTCCTCGACGCTGTTTATGTAAAGCTCAACGCCGTTGGAAAGCGAAAGAATGAGCGCAATGCCGATAATGCCGATTGAGCCTGCAAACGACGTCATAAACGTTCTCGCACGCTTTGTCATAAGGTTGTTAAGGCTGAGCGAAAGCGCCGTAAGGAACGACATGGATTTAAGCTTGTTCTTCTTTTCCTTGAGCGATTTCTTTGCGCTCTTTTCCTCGGCGGGCTTTTCCTCGTCCTTTCCGTCGTACGGGTCGGAGTCGTCGATTACGTTGCCGTCAAGGAGGCGGACTATTCTCGTGGAATACTGCTCGGCAAGCTCGGGGTTATGCGTAACCATGATGATAAGCTTATCCTTGGCGATTTCCTTGAGTATCTCCATAATCTGAACGCTTGTTTCCGAGTCAAGCGCACCCGTCGGCTCGTCGGCGAGCAGAATATCGGGGTTGTTTACAAGCGCACGGGCTATCGCTACACGCTGCATCTGACCGCCCGACATCTGGTTGGGCTTTTTCTTTATCTGGTCGCCCAGACCTACCTTGTTGAGCGCCTCAATAGCTCTGCGGCGGCGTTCGCTCTTGGATACGCCCGAAAGCGTGAGCGCAAGTTCAACGTTCGCAAGCACCGTCTGGTGAGGTATAAGATTGTATGTCTGGAACACGAAGCCGATGGAGTGGTTGCGGTATGCGTCCCAGTCCTTGTCCTTGAATTTCGTCGTGGATACGCCGTTGATTTCAAGGTCGCCGCTCGTGTATCTGTCAAGGCCGCCGATGATGTTGAGAAGCGTTGTTTTTCCGCAGCCCGACTGACCGAGTATCGAAACGAACTCATTGCGGCGGAACTCGATGCTAACGCCCTTGAGAGCCTTTACGTCGGTTGCGCCCGTCTTGTAGTTCTTTACGATGTTCTGAAGCTTGAGCATGTTTTTTCCTTTCTTTTGTTAAGGCTTATACTGTCTGAAAATGATACTTTTAAATTTTAACACAAATCCACTCCCATTTCAAGCGGCATTTCAAATATACCCCCGCATTCACGTCTTTTTTGTTAATTTACCATAATAAAGGCGCCCTCGGAAAAGTTTTATTTATATTATTCTGCTTGCATTTTTCTGCGGTCTGTGATATAATTTTGTATAATGGTGTGAAATAATATATTTCGGATATAATAAATACGGAAAGAGGTGAGCTGTGCCATGCTGAAAATTTCAAGCCCGCTGTTCGGGGCAGACGGGAAAATCCCTGTCAAATACTCGTTTTACGGCGAGGACTGCTCCCCTGCGATACACCTTGAAAACATCTCTCCGAAAGCACGCTCCGTCGCAGTCATGTTCACCGCAAAATCCTTTCCGTTTATGAAGAATTTTCCGCACTGGGTTATATGGAACATCCCTGTCGCAAACGACATTCCCGAGGGAATACCTTACGGCGACAAGCTCCCCCAGCTCGGCGGCGCAGTACAGGGGCTCGCCTACGGAAAGCACCGCTACAAGGGGCCCAGACCGCTGACGGCCAAGCCTCACGAGTATACCCTCGACGTGTATATTCTCGACAAGCTCCTCAATCTCCCCGAAAACAGCCGCAGAACCGACCTGCGGATTGAAATGAAAGGTCACATTCTTCAGCACGCCTCCCTCAAAGGCTGTTTCACAAGGCCGAAAAAGAAATGACGGAACATTCCCGCCTTTTATAAGAAACAGCAACCCCGCAGTAAAAAACTGCGGGGTTGAAAACTTCTATATGACGGACGTATTGAAACGGCCGTCTTTGGCGTTAATTTTTGTCGGGAAATTAGATATAATATACTAACGGAAAATTGCAGTTTCGGCAGAGGAGGGATTAAATGACGTGCCGCAAAAGCGAGAATGGCTGGGAGCTGTGCAGAATAGCCAACGAACATTTGTCCTGCGATAATTTTTGCTTGAAGTCCGAGGATATTGATAGGATAGAACAGGTGCTTCAGCCGAAATTCGGGGACAGAATGAAAAAAGAGCACGTTTCAGTCAGTTATGATAACTGGTCGGGGGTATTTATAATGCAAATGCCCGGTTTTAATACAGATTCGTCGGACGGTTTAATATCGGAAATATACGAATTTTTATCCCAAAATGATTTGCTTGTTGAGTAAAAAACAGCCCGCAGGGTTTCCCGCCCCGCAGGCTGTTTTCTTATTTTTCCGTTTCCTTTATCGCCGCAACTGCGTCCCAGCAGATGTTCTTTTCCGTTATCTTTTCCGTAAAGCCCGAGCGGTCGAACATTCTCCGCACGTCGGGGTTAAGGCCGCAGAATATTACTCTTGTGCCCTTTTCGGCAAAGCCGTTATACATTTCGTCGAGGATGTGCATTACGTTCGAGTCAATCAGCGGCACCGCACGCATTGAGAAAATAACCGCCGAGCATGCGTTCATCTCCTCTACCGCAGCCGTCAGTTTTTCGGAGTTGCCGAAGAAAAGCGGTCCCGTCAGATATACAAGGCGCACGGCGGAGTGGTCGCCCGTGAGGCCCTTGTCCTTGATTTTGCTGTCGTCAACTTCCTGTACGGTGACTTTCAGCTCGCTGCTCTTTGCGACGTAAAGCACAATCGCAAGCACAACGCCGATTACAATGGCTACCGTGAGGTCGAAAACGACGGTTGCCGCCATTGTGATTAAGAACTGCGAAATTTCGGATTTGAACTTGTGGCGGAACATGTGCTTTATATCCGTCCAGTCGTTCATTCTGAACGCAGTAACCATAAGCACGCCCGCAAGCGCCGACAGCGGGATTCTTGACATTACGCCGCCGAGCAGGAACATCGAAGCAAGCAGTACGAGCGAATGGAACACGCTTACAAGTCTTGTCTGGCCGCCCGATTTAATCGCAACAGAGGTGCGGGCAATGGCGGCGGTTGAGGGAATGCCGCCGAAAAGAGGGATTATCATGTTTCCGATACCCTGTGCCGCAAGCTCACGGTCGGCGTCAAGCTTTTCGTTTTTCATTTTTCCCGCACTTGCACCGCAAAGCAGGCTTTCAACCATGCCCAGCGCCGCAATGGAAAGAGCGGGCATGATAAGGTCGGAGATGTACGAGAAATCGAAGCCTTTTATGATAAGGCTGTTTTCGGTAAGGAGACTCTGGGGTATTGCTCCTACTTCCGCCACCGCAGACGTAGCTGCGTCGGGGTTTATGATGAAATTTATAATCAGCGAAACGATTATTCCGACAAGCGACGACGGAACGATTGCGTTCAGCTTTTTCGGGAACAGTATCATTATCAGCATGACAACTGCGCCGAACATGACCGCCTGCCAGTTTATCTCAAAGCCGAGCCTGCCGTAGCTTGCAAGCTTTTCGATAGCGTTTTCGCCTTCGGAAACGGTGCCGAAGAAGTTGTCAATCTGACCGAGCGCAATTATTATCGCAATGCCCGACGTAAAGCCCACGATAACAGGAGAGGGTATGAACGAAACGAGCTTGCCGACCTTCAGCAGCGACGCAAGAACGAGAACTGCGCCCGAGAGAAGACCTGCGAGCATTATTCCGCTTATGCCGTGCTTTGCCGAGAGTGTGAGCAATATTGCCGCCATTGCGCCCGTGGGGCCCGAAATCTGGAACGACGCACCCGAGAGCAGGCCTGTAACGATGCCTGCGAAAATTGCCGTAACAAGACCCGACGCCGCATCGGCACCCGAGCTGACAGCAAATGCGAGCGCCAGAGGGAGCGCAACCGCCGCAACCGTCAGACCCGCCATTGCGTCCTTTGAAAGCTTTTTGACATTATAGCCGCCGAATTCTTTTTTTAAATCCCGAAAATATTTTTTCAGCATTTTTCCTTTTCCTTTCGACACATTGTTTTTCTTATTTCAGTCGCAAGGATAATTTTAGCACAAACGCAAAATGTTGTAAATTACAAATTTTGACAAATATTTGTTCCGAAACGCAGTTTTATTGTTGCTTTTTGGAGTTTTGCGGGCGTTTTCCGCAACTCGGGTATAAAAAAACCGCCGGCGGAAATACTATCGGCGGAATACGGAGAAAATTTCGGGAGGCGATTTTATGAAAAAGCTTGCGGCTTTGATTTTTTCGGCGGCGCTTTCGGTCTGTCTGCTCACGGCGGATATATATGCCGAGGCACGCTCGGTTATCCTTGCGGACACGGTTACGGGAGAGGTGCTGAAAGCGGAAAACGAGAACGAAAGACTGCCCATAGCGTCGGTTACGAAGATTATGACCCTGCTTATTGCGGCGGAGGAGCTTGCGGCGGGGAATATTTCCCTCAGCGACACAGTGCCCGTTTCGGCGTATGCGTCGGGCATGACGGGCTCGGTAATATGGCTGGAGCCGAACGAGCAGATGAGCCTGCACGACCTGCTGAAATCCATTGTTATTTCGAGCGCAAACGATTCATGCGTTGCCGTTGCAGAGTACATTTCGGGGAGCGAGGAAAAGTTTGTCGCACGCATGAACAGCCGTGCCGCAGAGCTCGGAATGACATCCACGCATTTTGAAAACTGCGTCGGCTATGACAGCGAAAACCACTACTCAACCGCCGCAGATGTCGCCGTGATGGCGGCGGAGCTCCGAAAGCACAGCGTTTACGACGAGTTCCTGCTGACACGGCTTGACTCCGTCAGAACGGGCACGGAACGGGAAACGCAGCTCCTCAACACCAACAAGCTGATAAACTCGTACAACGGAATGACAGGACTTAAAACAGGCACGACCGACGGAGCGGGGTACTGCTTTGCGGGGACGGCAAGGCGGGGAGAGATGGAGCTTGTGGCGGTAGTGCTGGGCTGCGGGAGCGACGAGGAGAGGTTTGAAAAGGCAAGAGAGCTGCTTGATTACGGCTTTGAAAATTACTGCCTGTTTACGCCGTCCTTTCCCGCCGAGGCACTGGGTGAAATCAAGGTTGTCAGAGGCGTAAAGGAAAGCGTGCAGGTCGGATACAACGTGGTTTCCCCCTGCATTATCCCGAAGGGCTCCCAGAGCAGAGTTGAATATTATTACAGCGTGAGCGACAGGGTAAAAGCGCCCGTCGGTCACGGCGATACGCTCGGTACAGCCGCCGCTGTGCTGGGTGAAAAGGTCATAGCAAGGTCGGATATTGTCGCCGCAGAGGCGGTGGAGGAAATGACGTTTATAAAAATATGCAGTCTCATCATAGAACGCCTGTTCAGCATATAATAATTTTAACCCCGCAGTTTTGAGGCAGAGGTTCATACAGAAGTATTTATCCTATTATTGAGGAAAACCCTTTTGGAAAAGGGTTTTCCTCAAACTTCTTTCCTAAAACTTTATAGATTGATTACAGCCTGACAGGGGTAAACCCTGTTAGGCTGTAATCAATGCTAAAAGTCTT
>JAZNLN010000103.1:0-8228 GCA_045579125.1 Ruminiclostridium sp. | reverse complement strand
TGTTGTTTTTTCCATGATTTTTTCCTTTCTGGCTCCCCTTTTCGGGTGAACCGAGGGTTGTATATTTTCGCATTTCTGCGCTAACCCCTGTTCCGAGTGGGTTTCCTGGGATAACCCCTCCAAGAGCTCCCGTCAGCGACGGTTTTTCTCGTATATTATACGCATGCCCGACATGATTAAATGCTCGTCACGAGTCATTTTATGCCTGCAATACGGCGAAATCGTGTCCGCAAGACCGCCTGTGACAACGACCTCGCTTTCTCCGATTATTTCCTCGTAGCGTGTGACAAGTCCGTCAACCATGCACGCCGTGCCCACAAGCACACCCGAACGCATGCAGTCGACCGTATTCGTTCCGATTACATTCGAAACGGGGCCGTCGCTTATAAGCGGAAGTGCTGCCGTTCCCGAGGCGAGCGCCTCGAACGACATTCCGATACCCGGGGCTATCACGCCGCCGAGAAACGAGCCGTTCTTGTCAATCGCAAGCACCTTGTTGGCTGTCCCGAGGTCAACGACTATGCACGGAAGCTTGTATTTCGCCTTTGCCGCTACCGCTACGCATACCATATCCGCTCCGAGCGTGGATGGGTCGTCGATAAGAATGTTAAGACCGTTCTTTACGCCGGGGCCGACAACTACCGCCTCCAGCCCGAACAGCGTTTTGACCGCTCTTCTGAGCTGCTGTGTAACGGGCGGAACGACTGACGAAATAATCGCTCCGTCTATGCTCGCAAGCTCGAT
This sequence comes from Ruminiclostridium sp., assembly GCA_045579125.1. Classification (GTDB taxonomy): domain Bacteria; phylum Bacillota; class Clostridia; order Oscillospirales; family Ruminococcaceae; genus Ruminiclostridium_E. The sequence goes on along the minus strand of JAZNLN010000103.1, from coordinate 7,484 downwards.
TTTATACATTTCAAGTATATCCATAATCGTCATGGCGTACTGGTCCGCCATGCGGGCGGAGTTTGTGTCAATCCTCGACTCAAGCGAGATTTTTTCTCCGTCAAGCACGCCGATTACTATATTTGTGTTTCCAACGTCAATCGCAAGTACCATCTTCGTTATCCTCCGATATTTCAAAAGCGTCGTCGCCGTCGGCGATTTCCGCCATATCAGCAAGCGACATTTCCGCAAGCGTTCCGTCTGCCGCCGCCTTTTTCTTCTTTTTCGCAAAGCATTTCACATAAACTATCCACATAGCGGCGAAGATAATAACTCCCGCTATCGTGATAATAACCGCAAGCGGATAGCCTGCCGTCACAAATACAAGCTCGACAGTGTGGCTGCCCGCTGTAAGCGGAACGGCAATAAGTGCGTCCATAGCCTCGGTGTACTCGGTTTCGGCGCCGTCAACATACACCGTCCAGCCCTCCTCGACGGGAATAGTCGTAAGCAGCAGCTTATCCTCGGGACAGTCGGTCGTTATTCTGATGTGCTGTGAATTTACCTTTTCAACGGAAGTGTCCGCATTCAGGTCAAGCAGCTTCTGCAAATCAGCCTTTGCTCTTTCCTCGTCAAGGGTGCAGAACTGCGCCTCACGGAAGTACAGCTCATCCTTTGTGAGCGTAAGTCCGAGAACTACCTCCTCGCCCTTTTCGAACGAGCCGATATTACGCAGATACAGCTCGTCGCCCTCGAAATATGTGCCGAGGAACTCGGAGCGGTTGAGCCAGAGGTTTACCTTGCGCTCGTAGCGTGTGGGGAAATATACAAACAAATCCGACTTTTCGGGCATCTCGATAGTATACACGATTTCCGCATTTCTGCCCGAGGTTTTTACCTTGAAGCTGTGGTGGCTGTCGGTGGTTGAGCCTTGCGTTACGTTCTCGGTTTCGAACTCGGTGTCGTAAATACGTTTGAAGTATTCGTAATCCTCCTGTCCGAGCATTGCGGAGAGAAGTCTGTTCTGGTTTGTGAACGGGTCGTTCTGAATCTGCGAATACTCGGTAAAGCCGCTGTCAACAAGATAGCAAATCGGGAGGGCGTACTCGTTGGTCGTAACCGTTATGTCGTCCTTGCTCTGGATGTCGCTCGTCTTGTTGTCCTCGGTTTCAAGAATATACTTTACGCCGAACAGACTTGACGTTATGAGCGTTGCGCCCGAGTATCTGGTGTAGTGGCTTCTCGACGTGAAGCCGAGTCTGCTGAGCATTTCAATAGGCTTTGAGTTGAGAGTGGAGGAGCTGTGCGAAAGGCCGTACATGTTAAGCGCCATGGGGTCGTTTACCGTGCGGAAATACAGCTTTTCCGTGCGGTAGAAGCCGTCGTCCTTCGCCTTTATTTCTTCGACAACCTCTCTCGTCGGCACGATTACGTCAACGTAAGAGCCTCTTGTCGAATAAACGATGTCGCAGTTCTGCTTTACAATCTGTCCCATAGTGTTGAAGAACAGCTCAAGCCCCACGAACAGCACCATAACCACACAGGCGCTTTTCTTCGTGAATATTTTGTCCTTCAGCTGCACGAAAACCGCCGAAACGACGAGCACGGCGAGAATTGCGGGGAGAATGACCTGGAGCGTGTCCATGGTGTCGCAGCTTATATCCTCAAGATAGGTATCCGTGCTTTCGATATAGACAAGTATCGCTCCGAGCGCAACCGCCGTTTTCGCTATCACGGATTTCGGAATGTCACGAAGATTGTCGAACGCTCTTGCCGCCATGGAAATCATAAGGAAGCTTACCATGAACGAATAGCGGTACGGGAGCCAGTTGGGAAGCTGACCGCCGTGCCATATCATGTCTACCTGGCAGATAAGCATGCAGGTGCCCATAACCAGCAGTACCGCCGCCGACGCTATACGCTCCCTGCCGTTGATTTTCTTCATAAAGAAGTATGCGGGGAGGAACAGCAGCGCCGCAATGCCGCAGTACAGGAACGGAAGACCGGACATACGGACTGTATCGTAGGTGTTCGGGAACAGCTTTTCCGCAAGGCTTGCTATGTCAAAATTCGTATAAACGCTTGAATAGTCGGGATCGGAGAATGTGAATTTTCCGTTCGACAGCGAGAAGTAAACGGGGATAAGCATAAACGCCGAAATTGCCGCCGCCGTCAGCGACGACACGCCGTACAGCACACAGCGTCCGAACAGGCGCTTTGCCTTGTTTCTGTCAAGCGTTACCGCCATATAGTAGAAGAAGTAGATAACGCTGAAAATCGCCATCATAAATCCGATGTAGAAGCATGTGATGAACGAATATGCGAGCGCTATCGTGTAGAGGCGGAATTTTCCCTCGTCAAGCAGCTTTTCTATGCCGTAGACAACCAGAGGCAGCGCAAGCACGCCGTCAAGCCACATCGGGTTCATGGTCTGCACGATGGTATATGCGCACAGTGCGTAGCAGGAACTGAAAATAATCGTCGTCATTCTGCCGTAGCCTCTGCCCCTGTTGAGGTAGCAGGCGCACGCAAGACCGATTGAGCCGACCTTGACAACCATCATCGTAAGCAGACCCTCGGTTATCATTGAGCGGGGGAACATCCATACGAGATAGTTGAACGGGCTGCCGAGATAGTAGCCGATAATACCCATGAATTCGCCCGAGAGATTTCTGCTCCACGAGTAGAAAATGCTCTCCTTGCCCGCAAGCACATCGTACATATAATCATAATAATAAACGTACTGACCGTTCAGGTCAAGCGACAGCACCGACGACTTTCCGAACGGAAAAACTCCGAAACAGCAGTACGCCACGAGCAGTATAAAAAACGGTATAGCGAACGAAAGAGGAAGCTGGTAGTCCTCCTTGAAAAAACGGCGCACGCCCGCTTTTGCGTAGCCGAGATATTCCTTTGCCTTATTCATCCTGCGCCGACTTCCTTTCATTGCCGAGTTTCTTCCTGTCCGTGTCCACCGAAACGATGTACCTCGGACGGAACTTGATTTCCTCATATATTTTGGACAGATAGTATCCGATAACGCCGAGCGCCAGCATTATAAGCGAGCTCGAAACGAGGATAAGCAGAATTACCGTCGGGAAGCCCTCCTTTGAGGCGCCCGAGAAGAAGTTTACAAGCGTCTGCACACCGAGCACGACCGCCGCAAGCATAAATACAATGCCGCTTACGGTTATAATCTGCATGGGAACGTTGGTAAAGCTTGTAAGATTGTTGAGCGCAAAGCGGAAAAGCTTGCGGAAGCTCCATTTCGTCTTGCCCGCATTTCTCGGCGCAACAACAAATTCGACCTGCGTCGTTTTAAAGCCGACCCAGCTTGAAAGCGCACGGAAGAACGTAAGTCTTTCGGGCATTTCGTTCAGAGCATCTATCGCCTTTCTGTCAAGGAGCTTGTAATCGCTCGCCCTGTCAAGGTTTATGTCGGACGAGGATTTCATCATCCTGTAAAAGCTTTTCGCAAACATCTTGTAAAGCAGGCTTTCCTTGCCTCTGCTTGCCTTGACCGCCTCGACGACTTCAAAGCCCTGCTGCCACAGGCTGTACATTTCCAGCATTACCTCGGGCGGATGCTGCAAATCGCAGTCGATAACCACCGCACAGTCGCCCTTGCACGCCTTCAGACCCGCAAAGATTGCGCCCTCCTTGCCGAAATTGCGTGAGAATTTAAGCCCACGGAACGATTCGTTTTTATCTGCGAGCGACGAGATTATGCTCCATGTGTCGTCCCGTGAGCCGTCGTCCACAAATATGATTTCGCAGTCGATGTCCGCTCCGCTGAGAAGCTTGTATATCACGTCTGCGGTTTTTTCGATATTTTCCTGCTCGTTGTAGGCAGGGATAATAACTGAAAGCATTTAACGTCTCCTTTCGGGCTGCCCCGAATTTTCTATTCCACGCCGAAAACGAGATTGCCGCTTTCGGTCTGTATTTTTACAGAATGCCGCCCCGAGCCGTATTTCTCGGTAACGTCCCTCTGTTCGTTTTCGTATTTTCTCTCAAAAGCGTCCGAGGTTATCCGACCGCTTTCCGTTTCGAATGTCAGCTCGAACGAGGCGAATTCGGGCACGGTAAGTCTTGTTTCGCCGCTCCCCGCCCTGATGTATATATCATCTGCAACCGCCGCCGCATTTATGCCGACATCGCCTCTCTGCGAAACGACGGACAGCGGGTAATCCGCATTCACGACCTCGACCGAGCCGCTTCTCGTGGAAATATCCAGCGAAAGCATGTCTATGTCGTCAACGAAAATGTTTCCCGCCGTAGTGTCAACCACGAAATCACGGTAGCTGTGCTCGGGCAGATATACGTCCATGCGGTAGGAAAACTGCCGTGCGGAGAACAGAGAGAGGGAGAACGAGGCGTCCTGCGTTATGCGTATCAGCCCCTCCTCGCTCGTGTCGCACGAAACGGGCAGGTCGTTGACATACTCGATTTTTACCGTGTCACCGACGCAGCTGTGCAGATACACGTCCATAGCCGTACAGCTTATCTTGAAATTGTTTGTTATCGGGAACTCCAGCGTTTCCTCGGTTATCGTGCCGCCTCCCGCCGCAAGCTGGAGCAGCACTCCCGCCGCAAACAGGAACACTCCCGCCGCAAGACACAACGTCCGCAGAAATCTAATTTTTTTCATCAGCCGCCGCCTTTCTGCGTCTGCGCCAGCGCATGTAGCGATGGAGCAGGCGGACTCCCGAGGGACACACCGACGCCGTTCCGAGCAGCATTCCCGCCCCGAACAGCAGACAGCCTCCGCCGATAAGCGCAAGCGACATAACCGACAGGTCGGTCGCCACGAAAAGCACGCCGAGCATATGAAGAAGTGCGCACGGCAGGGTCATAAGCCCCAGCGAAAAAATCGCCGCCCCGCACACGACGTAGCAGAAAATGAGCGCAAAAAGCACAGCAAAGCCCAGTGCCGCAAACGGCAGTGATAGGTTGTACGCTGTGTTTTTCGGTTTCATGGCGCTCTCCTTATTTTTAATGTCATAATATTATACTATATTTATAATACTTTGTCAATGTTTTGCGAGTTTCGTGCAAATAATGTTTTTTTCAAAAAAAGGTTGATTATTTTTTCGGAATATTATATAATTGTAAATGATTATGGGTTATTATACCGTAACATAAAAGAAAGGCAGGATTGTATAATGAGTAATCTGAGCAAGGAAATTCTCGAAATTGCGGCCCGCATAAAGGAGCTCCGTGAAATCTGCGACATTTCGCAGGAGGAGGTTGCGGAAAAGATAGGCATATCCCTTGACCTTTACAAGACATATGAAAACGGCGCAGACGATATTCCCATAGGAATAATCTACGCTGTTGCAAGAGTGCTCGGAGTGGATTCTACTGCGCTGCTTACGGGCGCAGAGGCTAAAATGGTGGATTATACAGTCGTCAGAAAGGGCAATGGCGTTTCTATCGAACGCTATCCCGGATACAGATTTTCTTCCCTCGCTATCAACTACATAAACCGTGAAATGAGCCCGATGATAGTAAGCCTCGCCGAGGAGGACGACGAGCCCGAACTCGTAACGCACGGCGGACAGGAATTCAACTACGTCATCAAGGGCACGGTATGCGTTACCATCGGCAAGAAAAAAATTACGCTCGAAGAGGGCGACAGCGTTTATTTCAACCCCGCACTCCCCCACGGTCAGCGTGCAGTCGGCGGCGACGCAGTTTTCCTCACGGTAATAAACGAATAAATACAGATATACGAACTGAAAGGATTGACAATTTTGGAAAGCAAGGATTTTTTACTGAAAAAATATTTACCGAAAATAGAATTTGAAAGCTACGACGACTTTAAAAAGAATTACAGCGTAAACGTCCCCGAGGATTTCAACTTCGGATACGATATAATCGATGAATGGGCAAAAAACTTTCCCGGCAAAAAGGCGCTCTACTATGTAAACGACCACGGCGTAAAGCGTGAGTATACCTTTGAGGAAATGCGTGTTCTCTCCAACAAGGCGGCAAATGCGCTGCGTGCGCAGGGTATCGGAAAAGGCGATACCGTTATGATGATGCTTAAACAGCGTGCCGAGGTATGGATTACGATTATCGCCCTGCACAAGCTCGGAGCCGTTGTAATCCCCGCAACGTTCCAGCTTACTCCCAAGGACATCTACTACCGCTGTGAATGTGCGGATATAAAGATGATGATTGTCATTGACGACGAGCAGATTTTAAGCCACGTCGAAGAAGCACGCCCCAAGTGCTCCAAGCTTGAAAAGGTGCTCGTTCTCGGAGAGAATATCCCCTCCGACCCGTTCTATCTCGATTACGCAAAGCTTATAGACGGGGGCAGCGAGGAGCTTGAGCGTGTACCCACGACTATCGACGACAAAATGCTCATTTATTTCTCGTCGGGCACGACAGGCATGCCCAAGATGATACTGCACAAGTACGACTACCCCCTCGGTCACATCGTAACCGCCCGCTACTGGCACCATGTTGAGGACGGCGGCAGACACCTCACGGTGTGCGACAGCGGCTGGGCAAAATTTGCGTGGGGCAAGATTTACGGACAGTGGATTGCGGGTGCGGAAATCGTTGCTTACGACGATGACAAGTTTGTTGCGGAAAATCTGCTCAGGGTTATCCGTGAGGCAGACCTGACGACATTCTGCGCTCCTCCTACTATCTACCGTTTCCTTATCAAGGAGGATTTGAAGAAAGAGGATTTTGCGACGATAAAGCACTGCGCAATAGCAGGCGAGCCGCTTAACCCCGAGGTGTACTACAAGTTCCACGAGCTGACGGGACTTTATGTGCACGAGGGCTTCGGACAGACCGAAACCAGCGTGCTTATCGGAAATTTCGGCTGGGACCCCATAAAGCCCGGCTCCACAGGCAAGCCCTCCCCGCTCTATGACCTTGACCTTGTTGACGAAAACGGCAACAGCTGTGAGGACGGTACGGTCGGCTCAATCGTAATAAAAAATCTCTCTAAATACCATCCCACGGGACTTTTCCGTGAATATTACCGTGCGCCCGAGGCTAACGCACATTCGTTCCGGAACGACTGGTACAACACGGGCGACACAGCGTGGCGTGACAGCGACGGATACTACTGGTTTGAGGGCAGAAACGACGATATTATCAAGTGCTCGGGCTACCGCATAGGACCGTTTGAGGTTGAAAGCGCCCTTATGACGCACCCCTCCGTGCTTGAATGCGCCGTAACGGCTGCTCCCGACCCCATCAGAGGTCAGGTAGTAAAGGCAACAATCGTTCTCGCTAACGGCTACACGCCTTCCGACGAGCTGAAAAAAGAGCTCCAGACGCATGTAAAGAACGCAACCGCTCCGTACAAATATCCGAGAATTGTAGAATTTGTAAAGGAGCTGCCCAAGACAACGAGCGGCAAAATCAAGCGCTCCGACATCCGCAGCAGCGACAGCAAATAAGCATAAAAGCTCCGAAGATATGGAGCGGTGCTCATAACAGTTTATATATGATTATCGGTGGAAACCTTTCTGAAG
>JAZNLN010000102.1:0-5339 GCA_045579125.1 Ruminiclostridium sp. | reverse complement strand
TATCCTATTATTGAGGAAAACCCTTTTTCAAAAGGGTTTTCCTCAAACTTCTTTCCTAAAACTTTATAGATTGATTACAGCCTGACAGGGGTAAACCCTGTTAGGCTGTAATCAATGCTAAAAGTCTTTGGAAGGGGGTATGGGGGATAACCTTTCTTCAGAAAGGTTTCCACCGATAAATGCATATAAAACTTCTATATGGGTACCGCTCTTACGTTTCGGGAGATTTCTTTTTTATCCGCACTCCGCCCGAGCCCGCGGCGCACTGCATTGCCGCTCCGCGGCAATTAAAAAAGCAATTCCCTGCAATTTCGGGAATTGCTTTTTCGCAGACGAAGCGGCGCTTCGTCTGCGGCAGTGCGCCGCGGCTCGGGGCAGCAGTGCTGTGCAGGCGGGCGGCTTGTGTGGTTGCTACGGAATATAAATAAAATCGCCCGTGGAAATCCATTCTATCGTGTTTTCGTCAATAAGCTTGTAGCCGTAGCCTGTTGCGCCGTCGTCGGTCATCTGCCACGAGATGAAAATGCTGGTCTGGTCAAGGTCGGCGAAATAATAGAGAATATAATCATTGCTCTTTCCGTAGGTCTGTATCATATCCTCCGCCGCCTTTCCGACATCGGAAAGCTCAAGCTCGGGCTGAACGGTCTTTAAATATTCCTCAAGACGCTCACGCTGACCCTCGCCGCCCGAACGTATTTTGCTGTCGTCTGTGACCTCTATGTAAAAGTCGGACGATACGTCGCCCTTGAAGTAATATTTTCCCGTTTTCAGCTTTACGTCCGTTACCTGATGATTTTCTGCGGCGGGAACAGATGTGCCATCCAAAGGCTTGCCGATAACGATTAAAATTACGGCGGCGGCGACAAGTAGTGTTGTAAGAATACTTATAACAGATATTTTCCGTTTAGTCATATTACCCCTCCTTAGTCTCCGTTTATATAACCCTCTTACCCCTGAAAATTATGCCGCTTTTTTTCTTTTTTTAAATTTTTGTTCATTTTTTACATATCCACAGCAAAAATAATATAGTATAATATATATAGGTGACAGGAATGCGCCGTGCAGGAAACCGCACATCGCCGCTCGCAAGCTTAATAAATAAAGCTTTCGGTATCCTTTGCTCCGCATTTCGGACAGATATGTGCGCAGTATCCCTTTTTCTTCGCTAAATTCCACGCAACAGCAAAATATATCAGTCCTATTCCGAAAACAGGCGTTAAAATGCAGGAAACCGCAATATCGGTAGCGCAGAGCGTAGGCTTTTTCTTGAATTCGCCCACGTTCCCGCAGGAAGTGCATTTGGGGACGGTACGCTGTACTCCCTTTCTGTCGTCAAGAATATTTCCGCAATAATTACATTTTTCACTTCCACGGACATTCGTAGCCCCGCAGTTTTTGCATATCATTTTATCGCCCTCCAAAGCAAAAATATCAATAATATTTTATCCTACTTTGTAATACTTGTCAAGAGGAAAGGAACGAACGGTAGCTTTAGAGGAACGAAATGCAAATTTTGGCGGTTATATGCTATTTTATACTACTTTATACTAATATCAAAAATACTCTCCTTTTTTATGATAATATTGAATATGGAACACGCAATACCCCGAAAGGAGGAGGTTATATGAAGCCGTTAAAAAATAAAGTCAGTATAACTCTCGATGAAGATTTAATAGAAAAAATAAAATATTATTCAGAGCTTGACGACCGTTCTTTTTCTCAATACATCAATATAGTCCTCAAGGAACACATAAAACGAAAAGAATTAAATCAAAAGGAACGAGAATAGTTAAACCTCCCGATGCAGAACAATGCTCATCGGGAGGTCTTTTTTTATATCTTCTTCACCTTTGCGAAATTCGCCATGATTTTCTTCGTGCCGACCTTGTCGAATGCAATTTCGACAAGAGTGTCGTTGCCTGCGGGGGTAGCGCTGATAACCGTTCCGTTTCCGAATATTCTGTGAGTTATGCGGTCGCCTGCGCTGAATGTTTCGTTCGAAACAACAGGCTTTTCGGGCGTGTAGCTGTGCTCACGCAGATAGTTGGGTTTCGGCGCCGACTTGCGCTCCGCAAAGCCCGAAAGCGACGCAATTCTCGTTTCGTCCCTGTACTCGACGCACTCGGGAGGTATCTCCGCAAGAAAACGTGACGCACGGTTATGCATGGTCTGACCGTACATCAGACGGCTCGCCGCCGTTGTAGCGTACAGCTTTTTCTTCGCTCTCGTAATCGCAACGTATGCGAGTCTGCGCTCCTCCTCGAGGTCGAAAATATCGCCGATACTGCGGATAGAGGGGAATATTCCGTCCTCCGCACCTACGAGGAAAACCGTGTCAAATTCAAGACCCTTTGCCGAGTGCATGGTCATCATAGTTACCTTGTCGTCGTCCTCCTGGTAGTTGTCAAGGTCGGAGATGAGCGCAACCTGTTCAAGGAAGTCGGAAAGCGACGCACCCTCGTTTTCTTCGGCGAATGTAATCATCGCCGACTTCAGTTCCTTGATGTTCTCAAGTCTGCCCTGTCCCTCGTCGCCCTGCGTAAGGAGCATTTCCTGATAGCCCGTCATAGTCATAACGTCGTCAAGAATGGCGGTCATATCCCTGCCGTCGGCGGTGTCGATAAGCTCACGGAAAACATTTCCGAACGGTATCAGCGTTTTCGCCTTTTTCGTCAGCGCCGCAAACTCGTCAGCCCGCTCCATTACCTCAATCGGGCTTATTCCGAGAACTGCGGAGGTTTCTTCGATTTCCGCCTGGGTCACGTCGCCGATACCTCTTTTCGGCTCATTTATTATTCTTTTCAGCCGCACCGTATCATATGGGTTGTTTATAACGCTCAGATAAGCGATAATATCTTTGATTTCCTTGCGGTCGTAGAACTTCGTGCCGCCGATTACCCTGTACGGCACCGCCATTCGGTTGAACGCAAGTTCGAATGTCCGTGACTGCGCATTTGTACGGTAAAGCAGAGTGTGGTCCGAATAGCTGCCGCCGTCCTTTACGTTTTCAAGGATAGTGTTTGCGACAAACATCGCCTCCGCCTGCTCGTCGTTGAAGCGGCTTATCGTTATTTTCTCGCCCTCGCCCATGTCCGACCACAGGTGCTTGTCCTTGTGCTGTGTGTTGTTGGAGATTACAGCGTTCGCCGCCTCAAGTATTGTTGAGGTTGAGCGGTAGTTCTGCTCAAGCTTTATTACCGTGCCGTTGTACTCTTTTTCGAAGCTTAAAATATTCTCAATCGTAGCGCCTCTGAAACGGTATATCGACTGGTCCTCGTCGCCCACAACGCAGAGGTTGCCGCTGCCTCCCGCAAGAAGCGTTACGAGCATGTACTGCGCATGGTTGGTGTCCTGATACTCGTCAACCATTATGTATTCAAACTTATTCTGCCACTGCGAAAGGATTTCGGGATACTTCTGAAAAATCTGCACCGTCAGCATGATAATATCGTCAAAGTCAAGTGCGTTGGCGTTTTTGAGACGTTTCTGATATTCGGCGTACACCGCCTGGGTGCTGCTTAAAAGATAGTCCTTGCGCCCTCTGCTGTCGTATATTTCGAAATCTGCGGGAGTTATAAGCTTGTCCTTTGCTCGGGAAATTCTGCCCTGAATATCCTTGGGGCTGAACGACTTGTCGGAAATTCCGAGCATTTTCATCGAATCCTTGATTACCCGCAGACTGTCATCGGTGTCGTATATCGTAAAGCTTTTTGTGTAACCGAGTACGTCGATACAGCGGCGCAGAATTTTAACGCACGCCGAATGAAACGTTGACGCCCACACCTCGCCTGCGGGTGCGTTCATTTTTTCAAGACGTTCCTTCAGCTCCGCCGCCGCCTTGTTGGTAAAAGTAACCGCAAGAATTTTCCACGGATACACTCGCCTTACCGATAAAATATCCGAGAGCCGCTCCACGTTTTCGGGAGTATTATCAAGCCTGCCGTCTGCGTAATCAAGCAGGAAAGCCTCGTCCTCGGCGGAAAGGTCGGGCGTGAAGCCCGAATTGTATGCGTCGCCGAAAAGAAGCATATTTGCAATACGGTTGCAGAGCACAGTCGTTTTTCCGCTCCCTGCGCCCGCAATAATCAGCACGGGGCCGTCAATTCTGAATATAGCCTCTTTCTGCTTGTCGTTTGTCTTTGCGAAAAATCTTTCTATCGCCCTTTTCTTGACCGACTGATAATCAAAGCTCATAATATTTCCTTTCGTCGCATTCTCATTGCGTATAAGACACAAACAGCAGAGAGAGCAACGCCCCCTCTGCACGCTGTTATTTTGTTTTAATTATTCAACCGTTTCGGTGTTCGCCGAGGACGAAGTGCCTGCGGAGGACGCCGTGGAGGCGGTCGATGTGCCGTTGTCAAGAACAACGAACGGATTTACGCCGTCGCTCATAACCTGCGGGAGAATACCGTTCCACTTCTGGAGCGTGTAGTATTCGATGTAGTTCGGGCTCTTGGAAAGCTGTTCCTCGATAAGAGCGATAGCCTTTGCCTCTGCCTCTGCGATAGCAACCTGGCTGTCAGCGTCTGCCTGAGCCGCAATAACTATCTGCTTTGCCTCTTCTTCCTTTTCCTTGGTCTTGTTTTCCATTTTCAGAGCGTCCTGTGCGGCGATAACCTTTGCCTGGATAGACGCCTCGAATGCGGAGTCAAAGTCAAGGTTTTCGATTGCGAATGCGGTTACCACTATACCGTAAGGCTCAAGAACTGCCGTAAGCTCGTTCTGGATGTCAGACTGTACCTCGGAACGGGACTGAACGAGCGCCTCCGCCTTAACACGGCCGATAGCGTCCTTTGCTATCTTTGCTACGTTCGGAACGAGGAGCTTTGCCTCAACGTTAGAGATACCCGTATCTCTGATAATGCTCGAAAGCATTGCGCCCGAATAGCGGTAGTTGAGCTTGAGCTGGAGATTTTCAACCGTCTGCGTGTCGCTTGTGTAAGCATTTGCGTTTACGGAGTAAATCTGGTCTCTGATGTCAACCTGCTGGATTTCCTCAACAAAGGGAATGCGGAAGTTAAGACCTGCCGTGAGGTCATCGTCGATGATTTTACCGAACTGATACTTAACGCCGACAAAGCCTTCGTTTACGATAGTAAAGCAGTTGAACAGAACAATCAGCGCAAGCGCCGCAATAAAGACAACAAGTGCGATTACACCTGTTTTCTTGCCGCTCGGAGCGTTCTTGGTTTCAGTTGTAAATTTTATGTCTGCCATAATAAGTCCTTTCTCTTGTCACATATGTCCTCGGTAAATATTTTTTACCTTGATGTAATTATATCACGATGTATTTACTTTGTCAATAGCTTTTGGTAAATTTTATTTACTTACCAATT
>JAZNLN010000101.1:0-6041 GCA_045579125.1 Ruminiclostridium sp. | reverse complement strand
TTTTAAAAAACTATTGATTTATTATGAATTGTATTGTATAATATTAACATAACTTAAAAAACTAAAGGTGAATTATGATAGATTTTATTGATTCGGTATTCGAAAACCGAGGAAAAATGTCAGTAATATATAAATGCATTTACGGCTTCGGCTTTATCATGCATACTTTTTTCCTTATACTGTTCATTGTTCTCGGGATTGACGAACTTGTCGGATTTAACATTTTCAGTGTTCTGCTGTATGTAATAGGCTCAATCTTTATCAGCGAGAAATTCCCGACAACTCTGTGGATGATGCTGCTGTATGTGGAAATCGTAACGCACAGTATAATGTGCTGCTTCTCCCTCGGCTGGCACTACGGTTTTTCGCTGTACCCGATGATGCTTATCCCGCTTTCGTATTTCGTTACATACACCGACAAGAATTTCAAAAAGCCGATACTGCTGTCAACTCTGCTGTCAATCGGCAATATGGCGCTTATGACGACGGCAAAAGTCATCTGCTATGCGGGACAGCCGAAATACGTCTTTTCACAGGGACTTACTACATTCCTCTCGTCGCTCAATATGATAGTCAGCGACTGCGCTCTTGCATTCTTCGCACTCCTTTTCGTACACCAGATACGTTCGTACATGGAGTCGCTCACGGACAAGAACAGACAGCTTGACCGTCTTGCGAATTTCGACCCGCTCACTTCGCTCCGCAACCGACACAGCATGTCGGAAATATTCAATCTTTACGAGAAAAGCACAAAGCCTTTCTGCGTAATACTCGGAGATATAGATAATTTCAAAAATATAAACGACACCTTCGGACATTCCGCAGGCGACCTCGTGCTTAAACAGATTTCTGCGGTTATAATGGAAAATATCGGCAGTAAGGGCGTCGTGTGCCGATGGGGCGGAGAAGAAATACTGATAATCGTCGACGGAAACGACGACGAATGCTTTGCACTGATAGAAAAGACACGAAACGACATCAGCGAACTTGTCGTCGAAACCGACCGCAAGAAAATAAGCGTGACAATGACCTACGGCTTTACGGATTACAGTGAAGAAACCACTATCGAAAAGCTGATAACAACCGCTGACAAGCGTCTGTACTTCGGCAAGAAAAACGGAAAAAATCAGACCGTTTACCATCGCACCAACAACTGAATAAAAAATGCCAGGCCCGTTAAAAGGCTTGGCATTTTTTTACTTTACCGAAATCCGCTAACCGTACCATCGTACGCCGACAGCGGCTTTAATTCAGCAACAGCTGCAAACGTGTCTTACAGCTATCTGTTTCACACAAACAGGGCAAACGCCGTCTGACGTTCGTTCGGTTACTTGTTGCTTGCGGAGTTCTCGTAGCTTTCGATCATCTTCTTAACCATCTGACCGCCTACGGAACCAACCTGCTTTGCTGTTAAGTCGCCGTTGTAGCCCTTATCCTTGAGAGGCACGCCTACTTCATTGGCAGCCTGCATCTTCATATTGTTAAGTGCGTCCTTATTCTTTCCAGACATTTTTCTTTCCTCCGTAAATCTGATTTTCATTCACAAAAGCTTTTGCCTTTGTAGTAGTATTATGTCACGATGTTTTTTTCAATATTACAGGTAATTTTTTTGAAAACTGTATTTGTTTGGGAATACAACGCCGCATCCGTTATTGTCGAACAAGCCGCTTTTTCAAAGCAGATTTACTGTCCGTTTTATTGTGCCGCAAACAAGTTATAATAAAGACAAATCAAAGGCATGCTTCGGAAAAGGAGAAAAACATGGCATTTCACGACTGGAATCACGACGGACAGAAAGACTGGAAAGACAACGCTATCGAATATCAGCTTTTAAAAAATATGCGCAAGGACAAGTCCGAATATACACCCCGCAGAAGCAGCGGCGGCGGAATGTCAACATTCGGCGCAATACTCGCTGCGATAGCCGCATTCTTTATAACAATATTTATACTGTCGCTGTTTTCGAAGGACGGCGTATCCTATCCACTTTATGTCATAATTCTTTCAATCGTTGTCGGCGTTCTCAAAACGATTTTTGAAAAATAATAAATCCCGAGGTCTGCAAAAGACCTCGGGACATTGATTTTTAAAGGTTTTTTCCTTCTTTTGTAAGATTGACATAAAGTATAAAACGATGAACACGGAGCTTTCGGATGTACTGCGTAAGCCGTTCGTAGAGAGGCTCTGCCTTTTCACCGAACTGCTCCTTTACCCTCTGTCCGATGTCGTACACCGTCGTTTTGCCGTCAATCTGATTCCACACAAAAGTGCCGAACTCGTCAAGCTCGATGTAGCTGTACTTCGGCTTTTTGAGCAGAACCTGCGTTATCTTCTTCGCTATACCACGATTAAGCATCTGTATTTCAGCCTTTCCGTTCTCCTTTATGGTATACGGAAACAGGCTGTTATGCTTGGGTATATAATCAAGAAAATTTTCCTTGTTTTTTGACATCTGAAATCCCCTTTAACCGCTCACGCTTATTTTTCCGCTTTTTTCTTCTTGGTAATCACATAAGTCAGAACAGCGAGCAGAATAAGGAAGAATCCGAGACCGCCGAAGTTGCCGAGGTCGATTGTACCGCTTATATTTATTGCGTCAGCAAGCGTACCTTCGCCCGAGGGAATAATCGCAAGTACGGCAAGAAGAATACCGATAATACCCTCGCCCGCAATAAGACCCGACGAGAAGAGTATGCCTCTGTCCACCTTTTCCTTGCGTTCTTCTTCACTCTTTTCCTTCTTCTTATCAAAGTAAAGACGGATAAGACCGCCCGCCATGATAGGCGTGCTGAGGTGAATAGGAAGATAAAGTCCGACCGCAACGGGAAGAACGGGTAGTCCAAGCACTTCGATTACAACCGCTATTGCAGCACCCGCAAATACGAGCGTCCAGGGGAGATTTCCGTCCATTACGCCCTCAACTACCATCTTCATAAGGCTTGCCTGTGCGGCAGGAATTTCCTTGCTGCCGTATTCCCATGCGCCTCCGAGAAGATACAGAACGCCACCGATAACGAGTGCGGAAATGACAACGCCAATAAGCTCGGCTATCTGCTGCTTTATGGGAGTAGCGCCGAGGATGTAGCCTGTTTTAAGGTCCTGCGAGGAGTCGCCCGCAATAGCCGCAACTATACATATAATAGAGCCGATTGCAATTGCGGCAACCATGCCCTCCATGCCGATAACGCCTGTCGCCTTTAAAATCATTGTCGAAACAAGAAGAGTTGCGATAGCCATACCCGATACAGGGTTGTTCGAACTGCCGACAAGTCCTACCATTCTCGAAGAAACGGTCGCAAAAAAGAAACCGAAAATTATAATCATAATTGCGCCGACAAGGTCAACGGGAATAGCAGGGCAAAGCCACATAAATACCGCCGTAATGCCGATAACTGTCAGAAGAACAGTCATAGGAAGGTCACGGTTTGTTCTGTCTGCCGAAGCGCTGTTTTTGCCAAAGCCCTTTATTGCTTTTCTGAACGAGCTGATAATAGTCGGGAACGACTTGATAAGGCTCATAATACCGCCTGCTGCAACCGCACCCGCACCGATGTACTTGATATAGCTGCCCCAGAGGCCCCATGTGTCAAGACTGCTTATGGGAGCAGAGCCGGGGTAAATTGTTGCGTCGCCGCCGAAAAGCACAATGAGAGGCATAAGCACAAACCAGCCGAGCGTACCGCCTGCGAGGAGGTATGCGGAAACCTTGGGTCCGCAGATGTAGCCAACGCCTGCGAGAGCGGGAAGCACGTCAGCACCGATACCCGAGCCCTTGTACTCCTTAATCTGCCAGTCAACTTCGCTCGGGAACAGCTTTAAACCGTCTGCGATAAACTTGTATATCGCAGCAAAGCCAAGACCGCCGAATACGATTTTCGCACCCGAGCCGCCCTTTTCGCCCGCAAGAAGCACCTCTGCGCACGCCTGTCCCTCGGGATAAGTGAGAACGCCGTGCTCCTCTACGATAAGAGCCTGACGGAGGGGAATCATGAACATTACGCCGAGAACACCGCCGCATAAAGCTATGAGGGATATTTCAATCAGCGAGGGAGCGGGAGTGCCGTTTTCGCTGGCCCACATAAAAAGAACGGGCATTGTGAAAATTGCACCTGCCGCTACGGATTCACCCGCAGAGCCTATTGTCTGAACAATGTTGTTTTCAAGAATGGAGTCACGCCGTAAAAGAACACGGATGATACCCATGGAAATACCCGCCGCAGGAATTGACGCAGAAACGGTCATTCCGACGCGCAGACCAAGGTATGCGTTTGCGCCGCCGAAAACAATCGCTAAAATTACGCCGATGATTATTGCCGTCGGCGTGAGCTCCTTTACAACCTGTCCCGCAGGTATAAAGGGCTTGAATTCTTCTTTTTTACTCATTTTGCTTTTTCCTTTTTCATTATTCGGGCCGAAACCCACACACATAAATTATACCTTATCCGCCTATCGGTTGTCAAATAAAATGAGGCGGTTTCTGTTTTTTCGTTATCATGCCCAAAAATGTGTGATTTTTCTCCTCGGTAGAAACTGAATGTTTAGGCAAACCGACAAATTTCTGCGCCACGCCGTCATACCTCCCGCTGTTATATTCTGCGCATTTAACCGTGCGGTATACTGCGCCCTGTCCGAAGGCTTTTATGTTAAAATACACATAAATTACTGCGTCGGTTGAGAAAAAAATATACGCCGCAAGTAAAAAATTTTGAAAATACTATTGAAAAACAAAAAAAAATGTGATAAAATATGCACTGTGATTTATTTTTATACCTTCGGGTATTTATTTTAAGGAGTGTTCACTATGAGCCGTATGATCGGTACCGTATCAAGAGGCGTAAGAGCGCCTATCATCAGAAATGGCGACGACATCGTTGAAATCGTCACAAATTCGATTCTCGAAGCCGCAAAGGACGACGGATTTGAAATCCGTGACAGAGACATCGTGGCAATGACCGAGGCTATCGTCGCAAGAGCGCAGGGCAACTATGCGTCTGTTGATGATATTGCGCAGGACGTCAAGGCAAAGCTCGGCGGAGAAACCGTCGGCGTTATCTTCCCTATCCTCAGCCGCAACCGTTTTGCTATCTGTCTCAAGGGAATCGCAATGGGAGCAAAGAAAATCGTTCTTATGCTTTCATACCCCTCCGACGAGGTAGGCAACCATCTCGTAAGCCTTGACAGCCTCGACGAAAAGGGCGTAAACCCCTATACCGACGTTCTTTCGCTTGAAAAGTACCGTGAACTTTTCGGATACGAAAAGCACACCTTCACAGGCATTGACTACGTTGAATACTACGAGTCGATTATCCGTGAAGCAGGCGCTGACTGCGAAATAGTGTTTGCAAATAACCCCAAGGCTATTCTTGGCTATACAAAGAAAGTTCTCTGCTGCGATATACACACTCGTGCAAGAACAAAGAGAATTTTAAAGTCCGCAGGCGCTGAGGCTGTATTCGGTCTTGATGAAATCCTCAACGCTCCCATAAACGGATGCGGCTACAACGAGGCTTACGGTCTGCTCGGCTCTAACAAGTCCACAGAGGACCAGGTAAAGCTCTTCCCGAGAAACTGCCAGCCCGTAGTTGACGCAATCGCCGCAAAGCTCAAGGCCGCAACAGGAAAGAATGTTGAGGTTATGGTGTACGGCGACGGCGCATTCAAGGACCCCGTAGGAAAAATCTGGGAACTGGCCGACCCTGTTGTTTCTCCTGCCTACACGGCAGGTCTTGAGGGTACTCCCAACGAACTGAAATTAAAGTATCTTGCCGACAATGACTTCGCTGATCTTTCGGGCGACGCTCTCAAGGAAGCCATCAAGGACAGAATCCAGGAAAAGGACAGCAACCTTGTAGGTCAGATGGTGTCGGAGGGAACAACTCCCAGACGTCTTACAGACCTCATCGGCTCTCTGTGCGACCTTACATCGGGCTCGGGCGACAAGGGCACTCCGATTGTATTCATCCAGGGATATTTTGACAACTACACAACAGAATAATCGGATACAAAAAAACATCAAAAGCAGCAATGTTACGGCATTGCTG
>JAZNLN010000100.1:0-4513 GCA_045579125.1 Ruminiclostridium sp. | reverse complement strand
TCAGGGTTATATCCGAATAATTCATAATAAGCGTCGTTTACACGCAGGATTTCAAGCTTGACGCCGCTGAATTCGTAGAATGCGACGCCGGAGAATGTGTTGTTGAATACCTTTGTAACAACGGAATTACCGCTTATTATTTCGTCAATGTCGTTTATGTCCATTGTTTCCTGATGGACAACACGGAGAGTTTTCGAGCTTTCTATCAAATCTTCAAAATCTGTCTGAGGTATGGGTTTTGAAAATACATATCCCTGGATAAGGTAACATCCGATACTCTTCAGGAAGTTTACCTGCACATCCGTTTCTACGCCCTCGGCTATAATGCCGAGGTCAAGCCATTTTGCCATTCTTACGACAGATGTAACAATATTTCCGGCTTTTTTGGTCTCTTCAAAGCCTTCCATAAATTTCATATCTATTTTCAGAACGTCAACGGGTATTTGCTTTAGTGCGTTAAGCGAAGAATAACCGCTTCCGAAATCGTCCATAAGAATATGGAATCCGTTTTCACGAAGTCGTTCTATTGTTGAAATAAGCTGAACAGGGTCGTCGTTGTATGCGCTTTCGGTTATTTCAAGCTTCAGCAAATCCTTCGGTATTTCATACTGCTCAGTAAGGTTGAGAATCTTGTCGCAAAGCTTTTCGTCATACAGACTTCGGCGGGAAATGTTGACGGAAATCGGCACAACTTTCTGATTATGGGTAATTCTTTTGTGAAGGAAACGGCATACGTTTTCCCATACATAGTAATCCAGCTTTGCAATAAATCCGTTCTTTTCAAAAATGGGAATAAAAATGCTGGGGAAAATAAGGCCGTTTTGTGGGTCAAACCATCTTACAAGAGCCTCTGCATAGGATATTGTGTTTGCGGATATATTGTATATAGGCTGATAATAAACCATAAACTGGTTTGTTTCAAGAGCATACTCCATATTATTGATGATATTCTGCTCGTAAATAAGTTTTTTGCGCATTTTATCATCATAGTATGCGATATGTTTTTCGTAATTGCCATGTATTGTCTGCATTGCAAGTGCTGCACGGTCGCACATTTTAATAACGGGAACGCTTACATCCGTTACTTCGTAAACGCCCATATCAACAATAAAGCTGAATCCGTCAAGATGGCTCTGCATTACCGATTCTATTTTCTTTCGTATTATTTCGTACGAAAACATACCTGCGGGTATACATACAGCAAACCTGTCCGCCTGAATTCTGCCGTATGTACCGTACTCGTGGGCATATTCCTCCAGCAGGTTGGCGAACTCAATAAGCAGTAAATCCGCCTGAGCGGTTCCGAGTACTTCGTTTATAACCTTGAATTTTTCAATATTAAAGCATACTATGTAGAATCTGGTGTCGTTTTTTTCTTTGAGCAGCTTTTCCGTAATAATATAGAATGCGCTTGCTTTGAATATACCTGTCAGGTCATCGTGTTCTATGCGGAAGATATTTTCTTCATAGGATTCAACACTGCTTGAAATATCAATCAGTGTTACGAGATATGTTTTACTTTTTTCAGAGATACTGATAATTTTTGAATTTGCTTTAATCCATGTGATTTTATCGAACTTATTTATTACTCTGAAATTCATAGTATAATCCGTGCTGTTTTCATATGCGTCTCTGGATTTGCGGATTAAAAGCGGCAGGTCATCGGGGTGTATTATCCTGTCAACGACATCACGATTTACATTTGTGCTTTCAATAGTGTCAAGTCCCATTATCTCGCAGAAGATAGAGTTTGCATATATTATTCTGAATTTATCTTCTGTGATTTCGTATGTAATTATGCCGCAATCGACATTTTCCATAATTTTATGGAGCTCTTTTTCTTTTGATATTGTATCTTCAAGAATCGTTTTTTCAATATGTTTTTGCTCGGATTCCTTTGTCGAGATGGCTTTTTCTATTCTTTTTATAAGAGCTGAGGTATTATATGGCGCACAAATAACATCCGATGCTCCTTTATCGAATAACTCGGATTCATCGGTAACATTGTTGTATATGACTGCAATCAGCGGCAAATTATTCTCTTTTGATAAAAAGTCAGCTATTCCCGAACTGATGTTTTCACAAGTATGTACGCCAAATACGACAGCGTCCGTTTTGTCTTCGGACATGTCGCAGTTGGAATTTATTATCTCAAACGTTTCTGATAAATTTTTGAATAATTCATTTTCAGCAGTATCGTTTATAATTTGTATTTTTTTCTTTATAGCCATATATACCTCCGAGAATGTATAAGTATACATACTTAATTATACATTATTCTGTTAAAAAAAGCAATATTTATTTATTATTTTTGTCGTTTTATAACAAATCTCCTTTTCGATTTATGCAAAATGATTATATCATGTATTGCAAAGCGTCAAAGTGTGGTTGACAGAGCGGTTAATATACGGTTATAATTAAAATAAATCTGTTATTTACGGGAGGATTTACATAGATGTATAAGATTTTATTTGTCTGCCACGGCAATATATGCCGTTCGCCGATGGCGGAATTTATAATGCGTGATATGGTGAAAAAGGCAGGCAGAGAGGATTTTTATATTGCTTCTGCTGCCACGAGCACCGAGGAAATCGGAAACGGTGTTCATCACGGTACAAGGCGTGTCCTTTCCAGACTTGGAATAAGCACTGATGGTAAAACTGCCGTTCAGCTGAAAAAATCCGATTATGATAATTATGACTTGTTTATTGGTATGGATACTGCAAACATAAGAAATATGATTCGTATTTTCGGTTCGGATAAACAAGGAAAGGTGCATAAGCTTTTGAATTTTGCAGGCGTAGATCGTGATGTGTCCGATCCATGGTATACAGGAGATTTTGAGCAGACATATGCCGATGTTTTGACAGGCTGTACTGCGTTATTGAAAAAACTGTCATAAAATAATAATGCAAGAATAAAATTTCATAATGAAACCCTTTGGAGGTGGCGTTATGATGAAATATGTAATCGGCGGCATGATAATCCTCTCCGCAGTCTTTTCCTTTTTTACAGGGAACGCAGACCGCCTTACGGACGCAATGCTCACAGAATGTAATTCCGCAGTAACTCTTGCGATAACGCTTTGCGGTATTATTTGCCTTTGGAGCGGTATAATGCGTGTAGCACAGGACAGCGGGCTCACATTACTCCTCGCAAGGCTTTTCACTCCGCTGCTTTCAAAGCTGTTCAAAGGAATTGATAAAGGCGGAAAAGCCATGCAGTACATAGTGCTCAATCTGACGGCCAATATTCTCGGTTTAGGCAATGCCTCCACTCCTTTCGGTATAGCCGCAATGAAAGAGCTTGAAAAAGAGGAAAAAACTGAAGATACTGCGTCGAGGAATATGGTGATTTTTACGGTAATGAACACGGCAAGCCTTCAGATTATCCCTACAACCGTTGCGGCACTGCGTCTTAGTCACGGCTCACATGCGCCCATGGAGATACTTCCTTGCGTATGGATAAGCTCTGCATGCGCACTTGCAGCGGCAGTCCTTGCGGCTTGTGTGCTGTATAAAATAATACGCCTCGGAAAAAGGAGGGCGTAATTATGAGCGCATACATTATACCGTCAGTTTTTGCTTTTGTCCTGATTTATGCCCTTATAAAGCGAGTTGATATTTTTTCGTCTTTTGTCGAGGGTGTAAAAGAGGGCGTGCAAACGGTCGGGGATATTTTTCCATCGCTTTTTCTTCTCGTTGTAGCCATCGGATGTATGAAAGCATCGGGTTTTTCGGATTTCCTCGCAGGTCTTATATCTCCGCTTGTAAATGCTGTGGGTTTCCCTCAGGAATGTTCGACATTATTGATTTTAAGGCCGTTTTCGGGCAGCGGTGCCATTGCAATATATGAAACGGTTTTGAGCGATTATGGTCCTGACAGCTTTGCGGGCAGGGTAGCATCGGTAATTCTGGGCAGCAGCGAAACAACCTTTTATACTATATCTGTTTATTTTGCAGCTACAAGAGTTAAACGAACGTCAGCGGCATTGCCTGCAGCCCTGACAGGCGATATTGTAGGCTGGATTATGAGTGCGCTGGCGGTAAAGCTGATTCTGGGAGCATAAAAGGCTTTTCCGATGAATATATATGCATTATCAAGGACAAGCGGAGGAAGGATAATGCATAACGGTTTGATTGATGAGATTCGGGAAATAAAGAAAAAGCTTGAAATAACAAGAAATCATTTTGATAACGCAAGTGACGATGAAGAAATCTCTTCGCTGATTTACGAGGAAAAGGCGTACATGCTTAAGCTGTCTTATTTGATAAGAGCGGCAAAGCAGGAACAATCCAAAGAAGGCGAGGGGGACGAAAATGCTTGAAATTACAATTCTGATTATCTGTGGCATAATTATGCTGAAGGTTTACGGAAGAAGTCGCCGACCTGTTGTTTTTTCTGCTGTCAATATGCTTGCAGGAATTGTTTCGCTTTTGGTTGTGTGTTATTTTATTCGACCTCTTGATGTTACATATGTTTCTTCTGCGTTTTCACTCATTCTCGGGCTGCC
>JAZNLN010000099.1:0-3352 GCA_045579125.1 Ruminiclostridium sp. | reverse complement strand
TTTTGTCCGCCGTCGCTTGTGAACAGATAGTCGGCGGTAAGCTTTGAAAGGTCAATGCCTGTCGTTCCTGTGTTTTTAATTTTGAGAGTAAAGGAAATGGTGTTGGCGTTTCCGCTTACAGACTGCTGCGAAAGCTCAACGCTTACCGTTCCCTTATCGGAAACGGGAACTGCGGGAACGGTTGTCTGAGCGCCCTGCTGTGCGGTTGTGCCTGCGGGGGAGCTCTGGCCGCCCGCTGTTGTCTGAACGGCTATATCGGAGATGTTGACGCCTGTGTTGCTTTCGTTGGGCTCTGTGCCGAATACGAGCTTGCTGCCCTCGTACAGCGCCATGTTGTACGCCTTTGTCAGCGTGCCGCTGCCGACAGAGGCAACGTCAATGTACGACGGGTCGTTTGTGCTGTCCCATGCGCCGTTCTCGTTGCGTATTCTAAACTGTACTTCCTTTTTATGGCTGTCCTGTCCGCCCGGATAAATGTCAACGCCTGTAAAGTCGATTGCAACGTAGTACAGGTGCTTTTCCTCGTTCCAGCAGTTCACGCCGCTTGCTGTTCCGCCCTGCATGTAGTTGGTGCTGACAACGAGGTCGGACGCACTGCCGCCTGCCGCATACACCTCGGATAAATCCATAAAGTAGCACAGCTTGAGGTTGTCAGTTGTGCGTGCGGGCCATGCTGTTTTGTTATAAACAAGCGCCTTTATTTCGATAAAATCGCTGCCGTTTACGTTGATGGTTGCGTCGGCGTAAAGCTCGTCGTCGGGCGTTTCGATTGCGCCGAAGTTTTTGAGCGTCTGTCCGCCGTATTTTTTATACAGCTTTGCAAGAGCGCCCGTAAAGCCCGCATTGTAGTCGCAGGCTACCTCGTTGTTGATGTAGTTGTTGCGGTCGTCGGAGTAGCCGTCGCTGCTGTCGGGGCCGCCGACGAGTGCGCCGTAAAGGATGTGCCGTGTTACGGTGGGGTCGCCGATGTTATTTGTATATGCTCCGTGAGCGGTGCGGTGGTGCGGGTTTACGGGAGGATTTTCGCCGTAGCCGCAGACGTAGCTCCTGCCGCTGCTGCCGAGTGCATAGTCAATCTGTTTTTTCGCAAAGCTTTCGTATGCCGAGCGCTTGCCGTCGGGGCATACGCTGCTGTCGGCGTACACCGCCGCAAGAAAAGCGGTCGTCGTGGAGTAGCGGAGGGCGCCCCACTGGTCAAGCCACGCAAGACCCTTGGGTGTGTATTTTATTCCGCTCACCCAGTAGTCGAGGTGCTGTTCGATTTTGTCCTTGTATTTCTGCGAGCCTGTTTCAAGGGCGAGGAGCAGGGCTGTGCCGAAGCTTTTGTCGTCCCAGCAGAACGCCCATGTGTGGTCGCCGCCGCCCGACTGGTCGTAGTAGGATTCCGCCTTGCTTAAATATGAGCTGTCGCCCGTCGCTTTAAAGAGCCAGAACGAGGCGTGAGCCAGCTCGTCGACATATCCGCTGTGCAAATTATAGAAGCCGTTTGCGGCGGTGTATCCGCCGTCGCTCTTTACGGTTTCGGCATATGTCAGGAGTTCCTTTGCGTGTTTTATGCAAAGCTCTGCGTAAGCGGGGTCGCTGTCCGCAAATACTGCCGCACACGACGCAAGCGACGCCGCTGTGCCTGCCGCTACGGTGGAGCCGCCATTGTTCATGTCTACCTTGTAGGACGGTCTTTTCATCTGTGTTTCGACGCATTCGACAGGTCCCCACCAGCTATGATCGGCGTTTCCGTCGCCCACCTGATAGTAGTACACGTTAGGCTCGGGGTGGCATTTTATGAAATAATCATTGCCCCAGCGTATATTATCGAGTATGTATTCAAGCTGTCCGCTTTCGGAGTAGGAGTCGTAATCCTCAAGCACAGACCACGCAAGTACGGTTGTTGTATACGACATCGGCAGATTGAATTTTACGTTGTCGCCTGCGTCGAGGAAGCCGCCCGAGAGGTCAAGTCCTGCGTCGCTTCCGTCGTTAAGACAGGAGTCGCCTCTCCAGTTTGAACGGAAATTTTCGGGCAGGTCGCCCGTGCGCTGGAGGTCGTAGAAAAGAATGGATTTCTGGAGCGCCTCACCGTAGTTGAATTCGGACGTGGACGCTCTGCCCTCGTATTCGCCCGAGTCGGCCGAAAGATTGGGGTCGGCAGAATTTGCGGAGCCTGTCGGTTTTGATGTGACTGTTGGCGCTGTACTGCCTGCCGCAGAGGTGCCGCCTGCCGAGGCAGATGTATCGGCGGATGTCTGTTCGGACGGTTTGTCCGAAACGGTCGGCTGTGCCTGCGTTGGAGCCGTGCTGTCGGCGGGTGTGGCTTCGCTCGGTTCGGAGGGAGCGTTTTCGGTTATAGGTGCATTCTGCGTGGTGACTTGCTCGGGGGTCTGTGCGCCGCCCTCGCCCGAACAGCCCGCCATAGACAGCAGTAACGCCGCCGCTGTCAGCAGGGAAATGTGTTTTTTCATACATGTTTTCCTTTCTCCGTTTAATCAGATAAATTATAGCATAAAAAGCTCTTAAAAGCAACAGGGGAAGGCGTATTTTATTGCATAACGGATATAGGTGTTTGACTTTTGCGAGAGAATGTGCTATAATCAAAGGTGCAACACAATCTGAATATTTTTATGTTTAACACAAGTTTGTATTTTTATGGCAAAAATACAGGCTTTTTTCCTTATACTTGTGTTAGTCATTTATGGGTTGTGTTGCAGCAATGGAGCTATGTGTTTTTCGGTGCGTAGCTTTGGCTGCGCACTTTTTGTTTATAAGCAAAAGTGAAATCTTTGACATTAAGGAATGGCTTATTATGAAGAAAAAATTTTTACCAATATTATTTTTAGGCTTAATGATATTGTCGTTAAGCGCCTGCGGAGGCGGCGGCAAGGATACGGAAGAGCTTGAAAATCAGATTGCGGCTTTGCAGTCACAGCTTGATGAAATGGGTAAAAATGAAAAGCCTGTTGAGGCTGAAACAACGGCTACAGTGGAGGAAACAACTACAACTGTTACCGAACCTGTTGTTGAAACAGAAGTGCAGAAACCCATAAATCTCGACAATGATGTTTTCACAATTGAGAATGGTGTGCTGAAAAAATACAAGGGTGACGGCGGTGATGTTGTTATACCCGACGGTGTAACCTCTATTGGCAATAATGCTTTTATTTGGTGCGAAAACCTTACAAGCATAAAAATTCCCGACAGTGTAACTTCTATTGGCGGTTCTGTTTTTTTGGGGTGTAAAAACCTTACAAGCATAAAAATCCCTGGTGGTGTAACTTTTATTAACAATTACGCTTTCAATGGATGTTCCAGTCTTATAAATATAGAAATTCCCGACAGTGTAACTTCTATTGGCGGT
>JAZNLN010000098.1:0-2263 GCA_045579125.1 Ruminiclostridium sp. | reverse complement strand
CCGCCTCGCCGCACTCCACTATAAAAGCTCTCAAAATTTACGCCACTGCCTGCGAACGAGAAAAGACATTATAGGCTGGCATTTCTTGCCTCGTGCACAGGCATACGTTTGAGAGCGTCGAGCTTGTTTTCGTGCGCTCTTGTCTGTTTCGTGCGAGTTCAAAAATATTGCGGAGCAATATTTTTGCGTGTTTGAGCACGGACGGCAGTACACGCATTCCCGCACTTGTGTTGTCAGAGCTCTCCGCTAAGGAGACGTCTCTTTCCCCCATTTCTTGACGGAACAAGAAATGGGGCGAGGGGCAAGGCTTGTTCAAAAATAAATACTACCCTATCGGGGGACGAGCAGTCCCCTAACACTTACATAAAGACCAAAGCAAAAAAACAGTCGACACAAAACAACATTGCCGCTTTGAGCACCCCCAAAAAAAGGGGGCTTTGGGGGAAACTCCCCCAAAACACACCCTCCCCGCACACATAATGTCACTTTCAACAAAAATCCTCATAAAACTTTATGCACACAGCCAAACTTTCATTTGCCGCCCCTTTCCGCTGTTTTTCACTCTGCGACGACAGCATTCGACCGCAGAAAACGTCCTTTCCGACGACCTTCGACACGCCCGCCGCAAATTTTGTAGATATAATCAAAAAATGCCGACTTTCTGCCGCACCGCTTTATATAGTATTTTCATTTACTTGCACTATCAAGATGTAGTATAATTACGCTGTAAGCAAAGCCGTGCGCCCTGCGCCGTGCAGGCGCAGCTCACGGAGTCAAAATAATTTACTGTCCGATATACTGCCTTGACTTTTGCGGAGAAATGCTACATAATTATATCAGGCGGGCTGTCCCCCTCGAAAACGGCTGTACGACTGATAAAAACAAAATGCGGCGGCCTTGGGGATACTGCGTGCCGTATGGTGTGGAACGTGCCCTCGGGCACAAAAAAGAATGCAGGAAAAACCTGCAAGGCAGTTATGTGTGAACATAAGGAGGCAAAACATGGAAATCAGAGAGTACCTCTCGCAGGCGCTGGTCCTGGACCGTGCCATCAACGCCGAGCTTGCCGAGCTGGAATCGCTCAAACGGAGCAAAAAGCTTGCGCTCACGCTTTCGGAGTACGGAGGAAAAACGTACTCGGTGACAGAGAAAATATGCGCCGCCGAGGAAAGCGTGAACAGGAAAATCGACGAGCTCATCGGCAAAAAAGAAGAAATAAAAGCAGTCATCGCCGCCATCGGCGACGAGGAAATACGCATAGTGTTCAGCCTGCGGTACGTCAGCGGGCTGACATGGGAGGAGGTCGCCGACAGGAGCTTTATGTGCCTGCGGTCGGTCTATAACCTCCACAAGCGGGGTCTGCGCCTGCTGGAACAGGCGTTCGGCGCAGAAATTCGTGCAAAGTACCCGGGCGGAGAAGCCCGCTGTCTGTCGGCGTGCTGACGGAGAAAGGAAGAAATATGCTTAATTTTATAATGTCGGAAAGACCGTCCGTGCTGACGAGGGCTCTGCATAATATTGTAGCGCCGTATGCGGACAAGGGCGAGGTGCTCATTTTCACCCCCGACCAGTTTTCGTTCCGCATGGAAAAGCTGGTGTACGAGGAGTTCACCCGCCCGCAGTTCCTTAATATAACCGTCACAACGCCCGCCCGCTATGCGGCGAACGTGCTCAAAACGCACGGTATGATTACAGGATATGCAGACGACACGGTCAAATATTCGCTCATGTACCGCACGCTTTCGGAGCTCAGAAAATCCGACGCTCCCCTTGAATTTTACGGCAGGAAAAAGCTCGGCCCCGAGCTTATCGACTTTTCCCTCGGCATGATAAGCACGCTCAAAAAAGCGGGGCTCACGCCGTCTGACCTTAAAAAGCTGCTGTCCTCCGAGAACGAGTTTCCCGACTCGCTCTCGGAAAAGCTGTCGGACATCCTGCTTATCTATACGTCCTACGACTCGGCGCTCCGCCTCGGCTACGCCGACAAGCTCGACGACATAATCCGTGCGGAAAGGGTTGTGAGCGAGGAGGGTCTGCTGGCGGGGAAAAGCTGTTTCTTCGCAGGCTTTGACGATTTCTCGGGAAATCAGATGCGGCTTATCAAAACTGTGGTCGAAACTGCGGAGAATACGGGATTTTTCTTCACCACCGACAGCATGACGAGCGAAAAACCGCAGTTCCGCTGTATCAGCAGGCTTATCGCACGAATATCCGCTTACTCGGGCGTGCGCCCGACGGAAACGCTCCTCTCCCCCGACGACTA
>JAZNLN010000097.1:0-5654 GCA_045579125.1 Ruminiclostridium sp. | reverse complement strand
CACCTTTACCTTTAACGGAGATTTACCCATATTGATTTCAATTATATCATTGACTTTAACGTCATAAGACGCTCTTGCGGCTTTTCCGTTAACATATATTTTTTCTGCGTCGCATGCCTCGTTTGCAACTGTGCGGCGCTTTATAAGACGTGAAACCTTTAAATACTTATCTAATCTCATTTTAATTCCTTTCAAAACACAAAAGCGGTCTGCAAAACAGAAAACTGCCTGCAAACCGCTCGTATGACCGTTTTAATTACTTAGCAACGGAATCCTTTAAAGCCTTGCCTGCCTTGAATGTAGGAACTGTTGTTGCTGCAATCTTGATCTTCTTGCCTGTCTGGGGGTTGATACCCTCACGAGCTGAACGAGCACGAGTTTCAAATGTACCGAAACCAACAAGCTGAACCTTATCGCCCTTTACGAGAGCTTCTGTTACTGCATCGATGAAAGCTGCGAGAGCCTTCTCAGAATCCTTCTTTGTCATGTCTGACTTTTCTGCAATTGCTGCAATTAAATCTGCCTTTGTCATGATTAACCTCCGAGTTTTTTTATCTTTACCGCACTGTGCGGTTAAAATCAACGGGATTTTTTTGCCTCTTCCCACAAGTCGTCTTTCTCTTCCTGTGTAAGTTCAGAAAATGTTTTCCCTTGTTTTTCGGCAAGAGTCTCAACTTCCCTAAATCGAATTATAAACTTATTTAATGCGATTGTCAAGGCTTTTTCACTATCTTTTTTTAAAAA
Organism: Ruminiclostridium sp.; assembly: GCA_045579125.1. Lineage (GTDB taxonomy): Bacteria > Bacillota > Clostridia > Oscillospirales > Ruminococcaceae > Ruminiclostridium_E. The sequence goes on along the minus strand of JAZNLN010000097.1, from coordinate 4,910 downwards.
TCTTCCTAAATTTACGCATGTAAAGAGAATATCACCAAACTCTTCTTCTATTTCATTTTCGTTTTTGTTGTTAATTGCTAATTCAAGCTCATCAATTTCAGAGCGCAGTCTTTCAATAACCTGTTCTTTATTCTCGAAATCGAAGCCCGCATTCCCGGCTCGTTTGCCCACTTTCTGCGCTTTCATAAGTGCCGGCAAAACTTTCGGAACGCTTTCAAGCCTGTCGCTTATTTTTTCTTCACCCTTGGATTTGCTCTTTAAAGCGTCCCAGTTCTTTAAAACCTCTGCCGAATCCTTTACTTTAATATCGCCGAAAACATGCGGATGTCTGTAAATAAGCTTTTTGCAGATTCCGTCGCATACCTCGTCGAATGTAAAAACTCCCTGTTCACGTTCAATCTGCGCATGAAAAACGACCTGGAGCAGCAAATCACCGAGTTCTTCCTTTAAAAGCTCGGTGTCTTCCGAATCAATAGCCTCCATTACCTCGTACGCTTCTTCGAGAACATCCATCCTGATAGATGAGTGGGTCTGTTCCTTGTCCCACGCACAGCCGTTTTCACTGCGAAGAACAGCCATTATTTCTCTTAAATCATCAATATTGTATTTTTCCTTAAACTGAAACATTTTTAAATCCTCACATTTTATTTTCTGTATTATATTTTACAACGTTATACCTTATTTTTCAAGTCTTTTTTTAAATATCTTTGTATCAAGGATTTGATTTCTTTGTGCTCGCTTATGATAAATATGAACAAAATTGATATTCCGCCTGTAACAATAAGGAATAACAAAAAGAACAGGCCTGAAAAATCTGTGCTTGCTTTAATGAAATATATTATCAGAACCGTTGTTAGAGATGAAACAAACGGCTTTATGGCAAGCTTGATTGCACAGAGCCTTATATTCAGTTTCTTTTTTAAAATCACCCAACCAACAACAGTCATAACTGCGCTTGACAAGCATGCCGAAAGCGCCGCTCCGCCTATATTCAGTTCAGGAATATTAAGCAGCACTACATTAAAAACAAAACGTATCATTACTCCAAAAAACATTATTTTAAGAGGCGTATCGGATTCACCTATTGACTGAAACACTCCGAAAATAACTCCTGAGAATGAAATGAATATACCTAACGAGCAGAGTATCTGCAACGGAAACACGCATATTGCTACCTCAGCAGACCTATGCGGATATAAAACCGCAAGAATATCTCCCGAAAGAACGCCGAAACATAAATTTATCGGTACCCCTAGCCACAGCGTGTATTTAATCATTATTTTGAGATTTCGGACAAGCTCAGATTTGTTATCTGTTCCGTATGCCGCAGAAATACGAGGCTGCAGGCTACGTGCCGCAAGCACAGATAAAACTGAAGTAAGCGCAAACAGCGCTGTTACAATACCTGTATAGCAGCCGTACACAAAGTTCCCGAGGTCGGCAGTTCCCTGCTGTAATATCGGAGTGTATGCAGGCAGCCGACTATAAATGTGAATATTATTGGCATACGACAGATTTATGCAGTTAGGCACAGTTACAAGGTCAATAAATCCTGCAATATTTGCAACAACTGCGGTAACAGAGATAGGAATTGCTTTTTTTATCAGACTTATGGCGCTCACGCTGTTTTGGCGGCACAAAGCATTCGGAACACATTTTTTTCTGCTGACTCTGCTGTATAATGCAAGTACAGCGGTACCGCATATCTCGCTTATTGTAACACCAAGTATTGCCGCCGCCGATGCATACGGCAAAACGCCTGATTCTCCGCCGAAACAATGATAAAAATTATCATATACATAATACGACAGGAAAATACCCATGGAGGCTTTGATTACTGCCTCGGTAATCTGCGAAGCCGCTGTCGGCATCATATTCATCATGCCCTCAAAATATCCACGGTAAACCGACGCAATACAGCAGAAAAATACAGACGGAGAAATAATAAGCACCGACAGCAGACTGTTCGGAGAATTCGCTATGTAAAGAGTAAACGGCAATGCGGCAATAAACATTATAACCGTTCCGAGCAAGCCTATGACAGCAGCTGTTCTGACCGAAACCTTTTTCAGCAGTTCGTTGTCACATTCTCTTCCCAAAGCGCAGTTTTCCGCTACATTCTTCGTTATAACAACAGGTATTCCCGCAGATGCAAAAGCAAGAACAGGCGAAAACAGACTGTACGCAGTAGAAAAATAGCCTATCCCCTCCCCGCCGAGAATATTCGTGAGAGGTATTTTCAAAACAGCCCCGATAAGCTTGGTTATAATCATTGCTATAAATAAAATGGCTGTATTCTGAACAAAACTCTTTGATTTCATATATCCTCCGACGCCTGTAATATAATCCACATACATTATGATATTTACATGCAACGCTATTTAGTACAGGCTCTCAAAACCAAAAAATCGGCATTTTGCACATTTGATTTATTTTTTTCGTTGTTATTTCTCAAAAACAGCCGATTATTATATTTAAGTGTTGACAAAACGCCATTTTTTAGGTATAATTAAGAAAAACAATTTATATGGAGGATTTCTAAAATGACAAAGGCAGATTTAATTACAGCTATCGCTGATAAGAGTGGTTTTACAAAGAAGGATTCCGAAATCGCACTTGCTGCTATTACAGATTCTATCACAGCCGCTCTTGTTTCCGGAGATAAGGTTTCTCTTGTAGGCTTTGGCACATTCGAAGTAAGAGAGCGTGCAGCTCGTGAGGGTATCAACCCCCAGACAGGCAAGAAAATCAAGATTGCTGCAACAAAGGCTCCTGCTTTCAAGGCAAGCAAGACATTAAAGGAAGCTGTAGCTAAGTAAGCTTTAGTTTTTAAATAATCAATCCGTCACGATATGCACGTTTATTCAGCATGTATACAGTGACGGATTTATTGTATTCCGGAGGTTTCCATGGCCCGTTCGTCATCATTCGACAAAAAAATAGATTTGCATGGACTGCTCGTAGCAGACGCAAAAAAACGTCTTGAACGTGAAATATCGAACGCTCCGCAGCAAACAAAACGTATTATTGTAATACACGGCTGCAACAACGGAACTGCGCTCAGAGATATGGTCAGGACCAAAATAAAGCACAGCCGTATTGACATGATAGTCCCTACCTTTTCAAATGACGGAGAAACCGTAATTTATCTTAAATAAAACAAAAATCGTTGAGAAATAAAACTCAACGATTTTTTTTATAGACTGCTATACAAAACTCAACTGCTGTTTCAAGCGTATCAATCAAATCAAGCTTTTTCTGGTCAGCTGCTCCCGTCTTGTAATAATACGGTGTCATCGAAAACAGACTTTTTATGTCAGCATTACATTCAAGACAGATAGTATACTTTAATTCCTTTGTTTCAATACACTCAAACCCCTCAACAGCAAGGTCAGCTACCTCGTTTTTATAAGGATTATCGTATACCGCCTGTTTCAGTCCGAACAAATGGTTTTCAAGAGGAAATACAGTAATAAACAAGCCATTGCTTTTGAGCAGACGCAGAAATTCATCTCTTGAAAACGGCGCAAATAGCGACATTATTATATCTGAGCTTTCATCCTTCATAGGAACATCAAAAACACTTGCGACTGCATACTGCGGCAGTTTTGAGCGTGCAGCAGCAGCATTAAGTGCATCCTTCGACACATCAACACCACAGACTGTAACATCTATCTCTTGTTGTTGCAGATAGTCGCAGATATTCGCAGTATACCAGCCCTCACCGCATCCCGAATCAAAGATGACATTTCCGCTTTCAGCGTACTTACCAAGTAAAGTGCATATATTATCAAGCAAGGGTTTATAATAACCCTTGTTCAGAAAATCACGCCGTGCGTTTACCATAAGCTTATCGTCGCCGTGATTTTTTGTTTTCTGCGACATAAGCAGATTTACATAGCCTTTTTTGGATAAATCAAAACAGTGTCCATTCTGACATACAAGGCTTTTTTCTTTTTTTACAAGATCTTCCCTGCACACAGGGCAACAAAAAATACTCATAATAACTCCGCATATAATAATATACAAATATTATAAAGCAAAAATGCAATAATGTCAACAAACAAAATCCCGTCGGATAACTCGCTCATGGTTTCCCACTGCTGATTTTCCGACGGGTTATTTGCGATTATGCTGTTATAGCGGTGCTATCAACAACACAATCTGTATCTAATTAATTAATCAGAAAACTGGATTACTTTGCAGCATAGTAGTCAACAAGACCTGCAAGTGCTGCGTATCTCTTCTTGGAGTTTTCTACTGCGATGTCGAACAGAGCTGTTGCTCTTTCGGGGTTAGCTCTCATGAGAGAGTTGTAACGTACTTCTCTCATCATGAATTCCTTGTAATCGCCTGTGGGCTCCTTGCTGTCGAGCGAGAACGGATTTGTTCCCTCGGGAGCAGCAGGATTAAAGCGGAACAGATGCCAGTAACCTGCGTCAACTGCTTCCTTTTCAACCTTCTGTGCGATTGCAAGACCGCCCTTGATACCGTGGTTAATGCAAGGAGCGTAAGCAATGATGAGGGAAGGACCGTCATATGCTTCAGCTTCAGCAATAGCCTTGATACACTGAGCAGGGCTAGCACCCATAGCGATCTGTGCTACATATACATAACCGTACTGCATTGCAATACCTGCGAGGTCCTTTTTCTTAACAGCCTTACCGCCTGCAGCAAACTGTGCAACTGCACCAACGTTTGTTGCCTTGGAAGCCTGTCCGCCTGTGTTGGAGTAAACCTCAGTATCGAATACCATTACGTTTACGTTCTCGCCGCTTGCGAGTACGTGGTCGAGTCCGCCGTAACCGATATCATAAGCCCAGCCGTCTCCGCCGAAGATCCATACGGTCTTCTCAGCAAGGAGATCCTTACGAGCGATGATGTCAGCGCCGATCTTAGCCTCTTCGAGA
>JAZNLN010000096.1:0-3908 GCA_045579125.1 Ruminiclostridium sp. | reverse complement strand
GTAAATCCTCGTTCTTCATGCGAAGTTCCTTTACCTCAAGCGTGCTCGATTCCGAATCATTATTCACACTGTTCTTTATGTTAATTTCCGTAAGTTTGCCGTTAAGCTCTGCAACAGTACGGTTTGCAGATTCAAGCTTCTGTCTTGCAACATCGCATTCTTGGCGCAGGGATTCAATATTTGCAACCTGCGATAATTTCTCGGAATTAAGCTGTGCAATAAGCTTATTAGCAGAGCAAAGCGCCGCTTTAGCTTCATTAGCCGTGTTTTCTGCCTTGTTGACCTGTGCTGTTAATCCGATTTCACGTTCCTTGGCAACATTAAGCTCGTCCATAAGTGCAACTTCCGTTTCCTTTGCCGCAAGAAGCTCGTTTTTATAGAATTCTTCTGTTTCGTTGTCAATATCAGCCTTATCCATATGCTTGTGCTTTTCCTCGGCGGCAAGGTCATTAAGCAGTTCTTCGCTTGCAGTTTTAAGCTGTTCAAATTCTTCCTTGATTTTGCTTTCGTTCTCCTTAGCAAATGCAAGTTCATCGGAAAGAAGCCTGTTTTTGTTAATCTCTTCCTCAAGCTTTAATTTAAGAGAATTTTCGCTTTCACGAACAGCTGATACCTCTTGCTCAAGTAAGCCTGTAAACTCTTCGCTGTTTTTATTTTCAAGCTCTTCATAAGCACGCTTATTATCATCAATTACAGAATTCAAACGCTGAATTTCTTCTTGTGCCTGTTCAAGCTGTACCTTTAACACATCATCTGATGTCTGCGCTCCTTCAATTCTTGCACGAAGTTCCGCCTCTGTTTTTTCACACTCGGCAAGCTTTTCCGATTTCTCGTCAATTATTCTTTTTAATTCTTCTATTTCATTTTTTAAATTTTCCGAAATAAGCTCTGCCTCCGCAAGCTTTTCTCTCTGCTCGACAATTACAGCTTCCCTGTCAGCCGCAGCCTCGCTGTCTGTCTGTTGTTTAAGAGATTCTCCCATAATAAGAAGCGCCGAAAGTGCAGTGGCTTCCGCTTCGGTAATACCCTGCATTTTAGATACGATATATAAAATCTGATTTTCAAATTCTTTTGCAATTTTAAGGATTTTTTCAGGCTCGTCTGTTTTAAGGTAATATCCTCTGCCGTTTACCTGTACTCTGATTTTTTCCATATATTCTCCTTCTCATAAACGATAAAACGTTCGATTAAAAAAGATAATCACATTGTCTTATATATTATATCATCTTTTACTCGTCTTGTCCATAGAATTATGGAAAAAAATTGCTTCAAAATAAATATATACAGTATTTATTTTTATACGATATACACTATATGGTGATTATACATTCTCCTCTGCGCTTTTTTACTATTCGCCAATATGCAAATTCGTAAAAAAAGCCTATTACGAAAAATAAAAAAATATGGTATTATATTTACAGAGAAATAAACCCTAAAAGGAGACTGCAATGACAGAAGAAAATTTTTTCTCGGTAAATGATTACGTAGTTTACAAATGTTCCGGAATCTGCCGTTTCGAAGGCGTTGAAGCTAAATGCTTTGACGGCAGAAATACTGTCAATTACTATAGATTTGTTCCGCTTAATCCTCCGACCGCAAGCTATTATTTACCCGCAGATAAAATAAACGGAAAAATAAGCCGTATTATGACAAAGGAACAGCTACTCAAAATTATAGATTCGCTTCCGCAGTATACGCCAAGTTTCAGCCCAAACGGACGTGAGCGCAAAAACGAATTTGACAGCATACTGAAAAGTGATGATTATACAGACATGCTCCGTATGATTCATTCAATTTATAAATCATCTGTCTCAAGCGGAAAGAAAATGAGCGCAGCAGATGAAAAAATTTTTAAAGCCGCCGAAAACAGGCTATACCCCGAATTTGCTGTTATTCTCGGCATTGAAGCCGAAAATGTGCCGCAGTATATCGTAAACCGCATAAAAAATGCCTAAATATAAACTATTGCCTTACTTCCCGACTGTAACAATTACAGCTCGGGAATTTTTATGCCAAAAATCCTCTTTTCTTTTTGCATAAAATGTGATATACTATACATATAGCTATGGAATATTAAACCGAAAGGAATGATATTTATGAAATTCAGTCACAGAAATCGAATTATTACTGCACTTATGACTGCAAAAAAGGATGGTATGACTGCAGGCAAGCTTTTATCAGTGCTTGATACAAAAAAGAAGGACAGAAAACGGGTGCTTGGCGTTCTCGATGCACTCTGCCGTGACAATATCGTAAGCATTACAAAAGATAAGTACTATTTAAAAGGTTTCAAAAAATATTTTGAAGGAACAGTGGTACGAGTTTCATATTCAAGCGGTTTTATCCATAACGAAACAACTGATGAAGACTGCTTTGTAAGAGGAAGGGATTTGCTCGGCGCAGTTCCGGGCGACCGTGTTATCGCAAGAATGCTTGACAAAAAAAGCTGTGACGGACCTTCGGACAATGCGCAGGTTATTATGATTACCGAAGAAAACGAAAACACTATGACAGGAATTATAATAAACGATGGCGGCACACTTAAACTTCGTCCCGATTCCTTTGCGTCCTCACCACTGACAATTTCCAACTGGAACGGAAACAAACTAACACCGGGCGACAAGGTAAAATACAGAATCAGTAAACGTTGCGAACATCACGACGACCATGTTGTTGATATTATCGGTATATACGGAAGTTCGGAAATTGCAAGAGTATCGGTAGACGCATATATCGACGAAAACAGGATACTTAAGTCATTCCCCAACGAAGTAATCGACGAGGCAAGGACAATCGAAAACAAGGGCATAAGCGGAAAAGAAATCGACGAAAGACTCGATTTACGCCATCTGCCTATTTTTACAATCGACGGAGCCGATACAAAGGATATTGATGACGCAATAAGCATAGAAAAAAACGATTCAGGCTATAAACTCGGCGTTCACATTGCGGATGTATCGTATTATGTAACCAAGAACTCCGCCATTGACAAAGAGGCGTATGCAAGAGGTACAAGCGTATATATTGCCGACTTGGTTATTCCTATGATACCAAAACATCTGTCAAACGGCATATGTTCCCTCAACCCTAAAGTTGACCGCCTTGCATTCTCCTGTCTTATGGATATATCCAAGACCGGAGAAATAACCGATTTCAAGTTCGCAAAAACCGTGATAAAATCTCGTGTTCAGGGTGTTTACAACGAAATCAACAGCATAATAGACGGCAACGAAGATGATAATATCAAAGCAAAATACAATGAAGTAATTGACTGCATTAAACCGATGCTGGAGCTTTCAAATATTTTTTCTGAAAACAGAAAAAAAAGAGGCGCTCCCGAAATTACTTCGATAGAAAGCAAGATTATCTGCGACAATAACGGCGTATGTACAGACATAAAAAAGCGTACAAGCGGCATTGCCGAAGGCATAATAGAAGAATTTATGCTTGCGGCAAACAACTGTGCGGCAAAGCTTGCTATGAAATGCGAAATACCGTTTGTTTATCGAATTCACGAACCGCCTGCGGCAGAAAAACTGCTCCAGCTGCAGGAAACGCATGTTCTCCTTGGAATTGATAATATCGGCATTAACGAGAAATCTGCTGCGGCTGATATTGCGGCAGTTCTTGAAAAAGCAAAGGATAATCCTCGTGAACAAGTCATAAATCAGCTCGTTCTCCGTACCATGATGAAAGCAAAATATTCAGACGAGCCTTTGGGACACTTTGGCCTTGTAATGAAGGAATACGCTCATTTTACTTCGCCGATACGCCGATATGCAGACCTGTCAATTCACAGAATATTGTCTGATTTTATCAGCAAAGAAAACAAAGATAAGCTTGAAAAAAAATATCGCAAGTTTTCCCACGAAAGCGCTATACAAGCGTCGAACACAGAACTTGTTGCT
>JAZNLN010000095.1:0-28367 GCA_045579125.1 Ruminiclostridium sp. | reverse complement strand
GCCGCAAAAATTATGTGGGTCAAGAACAACGAGCCTCAGAACTATGAAAAGTGCAGACATATTCTTCTTCCCAAGGATTACATAAGATTTATGCTGACAGGCGAATATGCGACAGAAGTTTCTGACGCATCGGGCATGCAGCTTCTTGATATACCCAAGAGAGATTGGTCTGATGAAGTTCTCGATAAACTCGGAATAGACAAATCTCTGCTTGCAAAGGTTTATGAATCCCCCGAAATAACAGGTAAAATTACTAAAAAGGTTGCTGAACTTACAGGTCTTTGCGAAGGTACTATTGTTGTAGGCGGTGCAGGCGATAATGCTGCCGCTGCGGTTGGTACGGGCGTAGTAGAGAATGGAAAAGCATTCACAACCATCGGTTCAAGTGGTGTTGTATTTGCCCATACCGATAATATTTCCATAGATAAAAAGGGCAGAGTTCATACTTTCTGCTGTGCTGTTCCCGGATGCTGGCATGTCATGGGCGTAACGCAGAGTGCAGGCCTTTCGCTCAAATGGTTCAGGGATAATCTTTGCTGGAGCGAGATGGAGTCGGCAATAAATATGGGTGTAGACCCTTATTACATTATGGATAAAGAGGCGATGGAAGTTCCTATCGGCGCAAACCGTCTCCTTTATATGCCTTATCTTAACGGAGAAAGAACTCCTCATCTTGACCCTAATGCAAGAGGCGCCTTTGTCGGCCTTTCGACAATGCACAAGAAAAAGGATATGCTTCGTGCTGTTATGGAGGGCGTATCATATTCGCTCCGTGACTGTGTTGAAGTTATGCGTGAAATGAATATCAATGTAAGCGATATGATGGCATGCGGCGGCGGCGGAACCTCTCCGCTCTGGCGTCAGATGCTCGCAGATTTATATGAGTGTCCTGTTAAAACAACGCAGAACAAGGAAGGCCCCGCTCTTGGCGTAGCCCTGCTTGCGGCTGTCGGAGCAGGTATTTACAGCAGTGTTCCCGAGGCGTGCCGTGCTGTTATTCTTCCCGAAAAGGTACAGAATCCTATCGAAGAAAACAGCAAGCAGTATGAAAAGGTATATAGACTTTATACAAGGCTGTATCCCGCAATGAAACAGAGTTTTGAAGAGCTTTCGCAGATATAAATAATTTACGAAAGGGGTGCTCATATGCGTTTTAATGAACTTGAAAAGGTGTGGCAGGAGGTTTTTCGCCTTAGCTGGCAGTCTTTTTGTGAGGGAAATCTCCCGATTGCGGCAGTAATAACCGATGAAAACGAAAATATCATTTCAACGGGCAGAAATCACTATGTAATGAGCAAGCGTTTCCCGAACTGCAAGGTTGACCATGCGGAAACAGAATGCTTGCAGTCCCTTGATATTGCAAAGTATCCCAATCTTAAAAGCTATATTATTTATACATCTATGGAGCCCTGCCCGATGTGTATCGGAACTATTATAATGAGTAATATAAAAACTGTAAGAATTGCGGCAAGGGATGCGTGGGCAGGTGCGTCTGACATATGCGAAAAGAATGCTTATGCGCAGCGTAAAATGACAAGCGTTGTTTTTGAAAACGAGTTTCTTGCCAATATGCAGATTGCAATGCAGGGATATGCGGAGCTGAAATACAATGGTCCCGACAGCGAGGTATATAAAAGTTTTGTTACAGCTTATCCGCTCGGTGCGTCGGTTGCTTTTGATATGTTCGGAAGGCATACGCTTGAGCAGCTTGCGGAGGAGGGCAGAGCTATCGATTATGTGTTTGACCTTGTTGCGGCGATGATTGAGTTTAATTGAGCATAGCATAAGAATTATGAATAATATACATCAAAGGGCGTAGTTTACTTATATGAAAAAAGTTATAATCGGAATTGTGTTTGCGGCGTTTGCGGTCGTTGTTTTTCTGCTGTTGACGCAGTCTGAAGATGATAAGACGTTTTCATCTCCCGACGAGGTTGTTCCGACATATGAAACAGCTGTGAATAAGCTGACATTGGACGGATACTCTGTTCGTACCGAGGATACAGCGCTTGATAGTGATATAAAAGCCAAAAGACTGTATGCAGATAAAGGGAACAGTTTTATTGATATCTGTTATAATCTGTCGGAAGACGACGCAAAAGTTGTATTTGAAAAGTACAGAGATAAATATGAAAATTCATCCTTTTATGTACTTGCACAAAACGGGAATTATGTTTACTGCGTAAGCGATAAATCCACATTTGAGATATTCGGTTTTGCAGGTCTTGCAAACTGGGGCTATCAGATTATACATAACGGTTTTTGAATGATGCCGGCTTGTTCGGTTTCATATATTGAAAGGTGGTTAAAATTATGAAGTTATTTATTGACACAGCTAATGTCAGCGACATCAGAAGAGCAAATGATATGGGTGTAATTTGCGGTGTTACTACAAATCCCTCGCTTATAGCGAAGGAAGGCAGAGATTTTAAGGAAGTTGTAAAGGAAATTACAACAATAGTTGACGGTCCCGTTTCGGCAGAGGTTATTTCCCTTGAGGCTGATAAAATGGTAGAAGAAGCGCTTCCGCTTGCTGAAATACATAAGAATATTGTTATCAAGCTTCCTATGTGCGAAGAAGGTCTGAAAGCATGTAAAATTCTTACAGAAAAAGGAATAAAGACAAATGTAACGCTTATTTTCTCTGCGGCACAGGCATTACTTGCAGCAAAAGCAGGCGCAACATTTGTAAGCCCCTTCCTTGGCAGGCTTGATGATATTGGCATGGAGGGTATGAACCTTATCGAAGAAATTGTTGATATTTTCAATGCGCAGGGCATAGAAACTGAAATTATCGCCGCTTCTATAAGAAATCCCATTCATGTTACACAGGCTGCACGCCTCGGCTGTGATATTGCCACTGTTCCTATGAATGTTATTTTACAGATGCTCAAGCATCCGATGACAGATAACGGCATTGAGCGTTTTCTTAAGGATTGGGAAGGCTTTGCCGGAAAATAAACTTCTACCAATTTCCAAATATTACAAAATCCGCTTCGAATGGTATTTCGGGGCGGATTTTTATGTTTTGTTATGTTCTAATTTTACGGACAGGCGCATAAGTTTCAGTATAAACGAAAGGAAGTGTATAAGTGAGTAATGCATCAATCAAAGCATTTCATCAGGCAGCAGGCTATCTTTGTTCGTTAAGCGGACAAGTAATGAACGTTTCGGATAATATTGCTGCAAATGCGGTTGAAATAAGACTTCGGACAGGCCGTCCGATAATTATAGAAACACCGTTCAAACGATATGTGATAGGTAACAGCGCAGTAACCGCCGAGCAAGTAGCGGCGTGTATAAAATCATTTTGCGATTACTCAATATACAGCTGTGCCAGAGAATTATCGGAGGGCTTTATTACACTCAAGGGCGGACACAGAGCAGGTTTTTCGGGCAGTGCGGTGTATGAAGAAAGTAAAATAGTTTCAATACGTGATATTTCTTCCATAAATCTACGCATAGCAAGGGAGCATAATGGTATTGCTGATGAAATAACCGAATATATTTTGAACAGCAGAAATTTCAGGGGAATGCTTGTAATAGGTGAGCCGTTAAGCGGAAAAACGACAATTCTTCGTGATATTACAAGGCGGCTCGGAAACGTACATAAGATTGCAGTTGTTGACGAACGGAGGGAAATTGCGTCTGTTTACAGAGGAGTTCCGCAGCACAGTATCGGCATGAACACAGATGTACTTGACGGATTTTTGAAGGCAGACGGAATAGAAACTGCTGTTCGTTCGCTTTCTCCGAAATATATTGTCTGTGACGAAATATCTTCGGACTTTGTAAATATGTGCAGGTATATTTCAAATGGAGTCAGATTTATTCTTTCTGCCCATTGCAGTGGTATAGAAGAGCTTAAACGATCTTCCTCTCTTTGCGGTATAGTTGAAAATGCGGGAATAAACTCTATTGTTCTCCTTGACAGCGGAGAAAAAATCGGAAAAGTGAAAGGGATGTGGTATATTGCAGATGATGAGGATATTTTTTGCTGTGACAGCGGGAGTAATCTGTGCAATGGGAGGAATTTACGCAGGAAATACACTGGAGCGGCGTGCAGCGGTGCTTAACGAACTGCTGCTGCTTGCCGAGGAGATAAAAGCTTTAATAAGATACCGCAGATTGAGAATAGAAGAGGTAATAGAAATCTGCGCCGAAAACGAAAATTACAGCTTTGACTTTATCAGATTTCTTAATTCTGATTCTGTAAGTCCTGCGGATATTCACGAGAAGTGGAACGAATATGTGAATAATGAACGTTATTTAACTGCGGATGGAAAAAAACAGCTGTTTATGCTCGGAAATATGTTAGGCGGGGGCGACCTTGAAAGTCAGATGGACTGTCTTGATTTATTTTCTTCAAGGATACGTCATATATTATCAGACGAGGAAAAGACGCTTGAAAAAAGAAAAAAGCTTGTTTGCTCCCTTGGAATGTACGGCGGAGCTGCGGCGGTAATAATGATAATTTAGGAGGCAGTATGGATGTTGATTTGATTTTCAGAATTGCCGCTATCGGTATTGTCGTGGCAGTTCTCAATCAACTGTTAAAACAGTCCGGTCGTGAGGAGCAGGCTATGATGACAACAATAGCAGGATTGATTGTTGTTCTGCTTATGCTGGTTAATGAAATAAGTGTATTATTCAATACAATCAAGGAGGTATTCGGATTGTAGTTCCGAAAAAAGGACGTATGAATATTATTACAGTGACGGGTATAGGCATTGTCGGCGCATTGATTGGAGTATTGATACGGCAATATAAGCCTGAATATGGTTTTTTTGTTTCGTTTGCGACAGGAGTTGTGCTGACGGTAATAATTGTTTCGGTTATTTCGCCCGTTACTGATATGATAAGCAGTATTTCACAGAAAACAGGCATAAATAACGAATACACGTCAGCACTGCTTAAATCGCTTGCTGTATGTTATATTACCCAGATAGCGACGGATTGCTGTCGGGATGCGGGAGAAAATGCAATAGCCTCCAAGGTTGAAATGTGCGGCAGAATTGCCGTTTTGCTTCTGTCCCTGCCTCTGTTCAGGGAGCTTTCCGAAATTGTAACCGACCTTATAGCATAAAGGAATAGAAATGAAAAGGATTATAGCTTTTATATTTGCATTGCTTTTATCAGGTCTGTTTTCCTGCGATGTAAATGCGGAAAACGGCTTTGGGGATTATGGACAGGCACAGATTGAATCGGCACTTCCCGAGCAGGCAAAGGAGTATCTTTATAAAAACGAGATATTTGCGGACAACAGCGGTGCGGCCGGACTTACCGTCGGCGGCGTTATAAAGGATATATGCGACGTCATATATCGTGAGGCTGTCAGACCGTTTCAGATGCTGCTTGCTCTTTTGGGGGTAATATTTGTTTGCGCAATAACGTCTTCTCTCGGCGAAAAAAACGGTATATCCGATATTTTGGCAGTTGTATGCACGCTTGTGGGCGCAGGGGTGATGTGCGGATACATAGATTTTTGCATTGAACTGACTTCGGGGATGCTTAATTCCGTAAGTATATTTATGATGACATACATTCCTGTGTTCGCAGGAATAATAGCCGTCTCGGGATATACAGGAACTGCGGTTGCGTATAATTCGGTTGTACTTGTAGCCGTTCAGATTATCTCGCAGTTGGCAGTTATTATGATTATTCCGTTTGCAAGCTGTATTCTCGGAGTGTCGGCGGCGGGGGCGGTTAATCCCGATTTGAATATACATAAGGCGGCTGAAACTGTAAAAAAGATTATTGTATGGGTTATGGGACTGCTTATGACTGTTTTTGTAGGCATTCTGTCCTTGCAGACATTTGTGACATCTTCTGCTGATTCTGTCGCACTGAAAGCGGCCAAATTTGCAGTTTCCTCGGCCGTGCCTATAATAGGCGGTTCAGTTTCAGAGGCGCTTTCTACCGTTAATGGCAGCATAGGCGTACTTAAAAGCAGTACGGGTAGTTTCGGTATAATAGCGGCGGCAGTAATTATGCTTCCAACGCTTATTTCTGTAATGTGTTACAGGCTTGCACTGATGATTGCGTCTGCTGTAAGTGATTTGTTCGGCGTAAATACACTTACGGCTCTTATTAAAAGCGGTGAAAATGTTCTGGCAGTGCTGACAGCGCTTATCAGTTGTTTTTTTGTTCTCCTTACAGTATCTACGGCTATAATGCTTGTTGCGGGGAGGGGATTGGCATGACGCATCTTTTGCTGAACATAAGCCTTGTTGCCATTCTTACAGCCTTATTTCGTATGCTGATACCCGATAATACGCTGAAGAAGCAGATTTCGTTTTTTATTAGCTGTTTTTTTATTTCTGCTGTTTTTTCGTTTGTAACGGGTTCGGTTGAAACCGATGATATGTCGGATTTGCTTACACCGCAGACGTCTTATGTCGATTTCAGCCGTACATATATTGACAGCGTCGGAGAAAATGCCGCAAAAAATATGTCGTATAAAATAAAAAGTCTGCTCGGAGAATATGGCATTTATCCCGAACAAGTTTATGTAATTGTTAATATTTCGGACAATATGAGCATATCTATTGTAAAAACAGAGCTTGTGTTTGCAGAGGAAAGCGCAGATATGGCTGATTTTGCGGTAGAGCTTGTGAAAAGAAATGTAGGTGATGATATTCAGGTAGCGGCTGTAACAGAGTGATAAAGGAAGGAATTTCATTATGAATGGAATTTTTAATTTAAAGGCTGTATCATCCTTGCTGAAAAAAGACAAGACGGCAAAAATAATTGTGTTTGCAGGAATTGCTGTTCTTATTGTTTTTTTCTTTGCGGAAATTTCAGCATTGTTTGGAAATAAAACAGATGATAAAGAAAACAACAGCATTATCAGCGCAGAAATCAGCATAGAAAAAAGACTTACCGAAATTCTTTCCCAAATTGACGGAGTAGGGAAAATAAACATTATGCTTACTCTTGAAGGCTCGGAGGAAAGCATTATCGGAGAACGCAGTATAGTTACAGGTTTAAGCTCTCCGTTTGTACGAGGCGTTGTAATCGTATGCGACGGCGGAGGAAATGTTATTGTAAAGCAAAAGCTTGTCGAGGCGGTTTCTGCGGTCCTGGGCATAAGCTCGGCACGTATAAGCGTGGTAACATAGGAAAAAGGGGTATTATTATGAAAAGACTTAACCTTATAATCGGAAAAAAGCAGATTGTAGCAGCTGGACTTGCTCTTATTCTCGGTGCGGCTGTATATGTGAGCTATCTTAATTCACAGGTTGTTCCGCAGGCCGAAATTGAAGCGGCGGCAATCAGCGACGGAGAAAATTACGGCGACGTAAAATTTGTCAGTAGCGATACGTCGGGATTGGCTACATATGACAAGACGGCGGGTTACGATAAGGGCGCAGAGGATGCTTCAATAGTATCGGGCGTAATTTCCGCAGAAAAGGAAGCAAAAACCGATACATCCGATAAATATTTTGCACAGGCACGTCTTGACAAGCAGCAGAGCAGAGATGAGGCGGTAGAGATGCTCCAGAGTTTTGCAATAGGAGGCGACGCAGTCAGTGAGGAGCTTGCGGTAATTGCACAGGGAGCTGTAAATGTAAGTAATCTTATCGAGAGCGAGTCAAAGGTTGAAAATCTGCTGAGGGCACAGGGCTTTTCCGATGTTATGTGCTATCTGACAGACGATAGTGCAGACATAATTGTAAAGACAAACGGGCTTGATACGGCAGGGGCAGCTAAGATTAAAAATGCGCTTTTGTCGGAAATAAAAATTCCTTCAGAAAATATTACAATAGTTGAAATAAAATAGTTGTTTCTTTTTGAATTTTGTGCTATAATATGATTAAGTAGGTGTATCTTGCGGTAAAATATGCTTTATTTTGCCTTATTAGCTTACTAATTTGATTTATTAGGCACAGAATGCGGAATTATTCCGCCGGAAAGGAATATAGACTATGGATAAAACAGTTCGCAAAGCAGATGGTTCGTTAAAAGTATCGAATGAAGTTATAATCAAAATTGCTGAACTTGCCGCTTCCGAGATTACAGGAGTTGCCTCTGAAAATCAGAGACTTGTTGTAAACGAAAGCCCTGTTACCTTTGCAAATAAGCTTATTTCTCCCATTTCTGTAAAAATTGTTGATGACAGCTGTCAGCTTGAAATCAGCATTGTAACCATTCAGGGCAATAAAGCTGCCGAGGTTGCTGAAAGGGTGCAGGAGAGTGTAAAATCCGCTATTCAGAATATGACGGGAATTGCTGTATCGAAGGTAAATGTAAAGGTTACGGGAATACAGTATAAAAATAATATCTGAAGCATAACCTCCATAGTTTTCTATGGAGGCTGCTGTGCGTGTGCAGAATTTTGTGACGAAAGGAATATGAAATGACAAGACGTGAAATAAGAGAAGGCGCATTTATACTGCTTTTTGAGATGCAGCTGAATAATCTTTCTCTGGAAGAAACATTAGAGGCGACGATTGAGGCTTTTGAGTTGGTTGAAAATAAGGATACGCTTAAAATCGTAACAGGAGTATGCGAACATATCGGAGAGTTTGATGAAATAATCGGAAGATACAGCCCTAAAAGAGCCGTTTCAAGAATTTCCAAGATAAATTTAACAATAATGCGTATAGCGCTTTATGAACTTATATACGATAAAAATATCCCTGAAAAGGTAGCTATCAATGAGGCTGTTGAGCTTGCAAAAAAATATGCGGATGATTCCGATAAGAGCTTTATAAACGGTATTCTTGACAGATTCTATAAGGACAACGGACAAAATGGAAAATAAACCCACCGTTTCCGTTTCCCAGGTTTTAAGACGTCTTTCGATTATTATAAAAGAGGATAAACCGCTTGGTGATGTGTATGTCAAGGGAGAAATATCCAATCTTGTTTATCATAAATCAGGGCATGTTTATTTCACAATGAAGGACGATGTTTCGTCCGTTAAAGCGGTTATGTTTCGCAGTTATGCCGAAAAGCTGAATTTTATGCTTGAAAACGGCATGAGTGTTATTGTAAGATGCGGCGTTCAGGTGTATGAAAAGGACGGCTCGTGCCAACTGTATGTAAACGAGGTTAAGGCTGACGGAATAGGTGATATTTATCTTGCATTTGAACAGACCAAGGAAAAACTCTCGGCCGAGGGACTGTTTTCTCAAAAAAGAAGTTTTCCGACATTTCCACGAAAAATATGTGTTATTACCGCAGAAACAGGAGCGGCTATCCAGGATATAATCAATATAATAGGCAGACGCTTTCCGCTGACTAAAATTTTACTTATTCCGACGCTTGTGCAGGGCGAAGGAGCACCTGATGCTATTGTAAAATCAATTAAGGCGGCAAATAAAACCGACGCAGATATGATTATTATCGGACGTGGCGGCGGCAGTCTGGAAGATTTGTATGCGTTTAACAGCGAAGCCGTTGCGAGGGAGTTATATGCAAGTAGGCTGCCTACAATGTCGGCAGTCGGACATGAAACCGATTTTACCATTTGCGATTTTGTTGCGGATACAAGAGCGCCAACTCCGAGTGCGGCGGCAGAGCTTGCCGTTCCTGAGGCTGAGGCTGTATATGAATCTCTTGAACTATTCATAGCAAGTATGAAAAGCGGCATACTTAAAAGACTTGAACAAAACGAAGTAAAATGCGGAGCACTTTTCTCGGAAATACGCTCCAAGGCACCGTTTGAGCGGTTAAAAGCAAAAGAAGAATGGCTCGTTATGACTGAACAAATACTGAAGAACCGTATTTCAAGCTGTATATACGAACATCAGAATAAGCTTTTCCGTATTGCTGACAAAATAGAACTTAAAAGTCCTATGAATATTTTAAAGCGTGGATATGCGCATATTTCGAAGGACGATAAAACAATTATTTCTGCTCAAAAGCTCAAAATCGGCGATAAGGTTATGATTAAATTTGCCGACGATTCAGCCGAGGCAGAGATAACAGGAATAAATGCATAATAAACGTATTTGCTGATAAGAAAGGAATATAAAATGAACTTTGACGAGGCTTACAAAAGGCTTAATGAAATATCTGCTCTTATGGATAATTCCGAACAGCCGATAGAAGAGGCTATCGCTCTTTATTCGGAGGCGGTGAAGCTTGTCGAAATATGCAAAGGGCATATTGACAGCGCAAAGCTTACGGTCGAAAAACTTGATGCGGAAAAGCAGGTATAAGCAGTGAACAGTAAGAAACTTAACGAATATATTTCGACGATAGATAATGCGCTTGGCTTGTATGCGGATAAAACAGCGTGCAGACAAAATAAACTTATCAGCGCAGCAAAATACAGTCTTGAGGCGGGCGGTAAACGAATAAGACCGATGCTCCTGCTTGAATTTACGGATATTCTCGGCGGAGATAAGCAAGCGGCTATGCCGATAGCTTGCGCTCTTGAAATGATGCATACATTTTCACTTATCCACGATGATTTGCCTTGTATGGATAATGACGATATGCGGCGTGGTAAGCCGAGCTGTCACAAGGCCTACGGAGAGAGCACAGCTTTGCTTGCGGGTGATTTTCTCTCGGTAGCTCCGTATCAGCTTATTTCGGAAAGCAGTTTTGACAGTAAGATAAAGATGGAACTGGTCAGACTTTTTGCGGTAAACTGCTGTGGTATGATAGATGGTCAGCAGATTGACACCGACAGCAACGGCGTGATAAAAGAATCTGTCGCCCTTATAAATATGTATTCGCTTAAAACTGCGTGCTTGCTTAAAATTGCATGCTGCGGTGGATGTATATGTGCGGGAGCGGATGAAGAGAAAATAAGACTTGCCGAAGAATATGCTCTTATGCTCGGACTTGCATTCCAGATACAGGATGATATACTTGACGTGACGGGTGATGCAGATGTACTCGGAAAGCCAATCGGAAGTGACGCTGAAAACCGGAAGAGCACTTATGTTTCGATGTTCGGGCTTGATGCAGCTTATACAGAGGCTAAAAGACTTACGGATAATGCTCTTGAAATTATTGATAAGTTTGATAATAATGAATTTTTAAAATATATAACAAATATTCTTCTTGACAGGAAGAAATAAGGAAGGGTAAAAAATGAGAACCGATCAGTTCAATGTTGTGCTCCTTGTTGCCGTTTTAGGGTGGGTATCGGCGCAGGTGATAAAAACTATACTTAATGCCGCCAAATATAAAAAATTCAATGCAGAAAGATTATTTGGCTCGGGTGGCATGCCGTCGTCGCATTCATCGACCGTATGTGCTCTTGTAATAGCAATATCACGAGTTGCTGAAGGCGGAGTTCTTTCTACCGAGTTTGCGCTCGCTATGGTTTTTGCACTTGTTGTTATGTACGACGCAACCGGTGTTCGGCGTTCTGCCGGATTGCAGGCAAAGGAAATCAACAGGCTGAAAAAGATTGTTGACGAGCTTGATGAAGAGCTGCTTGAGGACCTTGATGAGAGAATGGACCTCGGAGATGATGAAGAAGAAACAAAGGAATTAAAGGAAATGCTTGGACATACGCCGTTTGAGGTGCTCTGCGGAGCATTACTCGGAATTATTATAGGTATGGCATTCCCGATTGTTGTTGTATAATTGTATCAGAAAAGAGTGAAAAAATGATTTTGAGCAGCAAAATATCCCCCGATGCTGTAAAAAAAATGACATCTGATGAAAAAAAACAGCTTTGTTCGGAAATTCGTGAATATATAATTGACGTTGTGCAGAGAAACGGAGGACATCTTGCGTCTAATCTTGGTTCTGTTGAGCTTACAGTTGCTCTGCATAGTGTATTTTCGACTCCCGAAGATAAATTGGTGTTTGACGTTGGTCATCAGTCCTATGCACATAAAATACTTACGGGACGATATGATGATTTTGCTACAATCAGAACCGAAAACGGAATTTCGGGATTTCCTCGTCCGAGTGAATCGGAGCATGACGCATTTATAGGCGGTCACAGCAGTATTTCTATTTCCGCTGCATTGGGTATAGCCAAAGCAATGGAGTTAAAGGGCGAAAGCGGTAAGGTTGTTGCTGTTATCGGGGACGGTGCTATTACAGGCGGAGAAGCCTATGAGGGATTGAATAACGCAGGTCGCATGTCCAGAAATCTGATTGTTGTGCTTAATGATAATCAGATGTCAATTTCAAAAAATTCGGGAGTTATTGCGAATTATCTTACGGATATGCGCAATACAAAGGGATATCATCAGGCAAAGCAGCATGTCAAGGATTTTCTCAGCAAATCTACCGTAGGAAAAGAGCTTGAAAAATCAATGAGCGGTACAAAGGAGCTTGTAAAATTCTGCGTTTATCAGAGTAATGTATTTGAAAATCTCGGTTTTAAATATCTCGGACCTGTTGATGGTCACAATATCGAAAAAATGACAGAGGTTTTTGAAATAGCGAAAATGATTGATGTTCCGTGCGTTGTTCATGTTCGTACAAAAAAAGGAAAAGGTTATAAACCCGCTGAAGAAAATTCAAGTAAGTACCACGGTTTAAGCAAAAGAACATCAAAGCTTGTCGGCGGAAACTCGTTTTCGGATTTATTCGGGGCAAGCCTTGTTCATTATGCATCGACAGATAAGCGCATTTGTGCGGTTACAGCCGCAATGAAAAATTCAACCGGTCTGCATGATTTTTCAAAAATGTTCCCAGAGCGTTTTTTTGATGTCGGAATTGCTGAAGAACATGCGGTTTCTTTTTGTGCAGGACTTGCAACACAGGGTATGATACCCGTATTTGCGGTTTATTCCACTTTTTTACAGAGAGCGTACGATCAAATAATTCACGACTGCGCTATCGAAAATACGCATGTTGTTATTGCGGTTGACAGAGCGGGCTTTGTTGGAGAGGACGGAGAGACTCACCAAGGCATTTTTGATGTTCCGATGCTGACATCTGTGCCGGGGGTCACTGTTTTTTCGCCATCTACAAAGCATGAGATGATGATGTGTATGCGTATAGCGTTATTTGAAACAGATGGAGTGGCTGTCGTGCGTTATCCTCGGGCCGTGCCTGCTGATTTGGCTGAAAATGCGGCATATAAAGATTTTTATTATAGACGGCAGAGTTCAAATGATACGCTCGTAATAAGTTACGGAAGGATATCGGATAATCTTCGTGATATTTCAAAATGCGACTGTATCAAGCTGCTTAAAATCTATCCGTTAAGTGATGAACTGATTGATATTGCGTACAGATATAAAAGAGTTGTTTTCTTCGAGGAAAGCTCTAAATGCGGCGGTATAGGAGAAAAGCTGCTGAGCGAGCTTGCACAGAGGGATTTTAAAGGAAAATGTGAGCTTTATGCGGTATACAGCGAATTTGTAAAGCACTCCGATGTAGATGCTCAACTAAAAAAATACAGACTTGATATGCAGTCTATGAAAGAAATAATCAGAAACGGTGAATACAGTGGCACAGAGAATTGACGTTTTTCTATCGGAAAACGGTTACGCAAGGAGCAGGACGCTTGCACAAAAGCTTATTGAAGAGGGTGTCGTTTTTATAAACGGGAAACTCTGTATAAAACCATCCGACAAGGTTGCTGAAAATGACAGCATTTCCGTATCAAATGAAAAATCGGATTCCCTGAAGTTTGTAGGACGTGGCGGTTTGAAATTAGAGGGCGCATTATTTCATTTCGAAATCAGCCTTGACGGTCTTAATTGTCTTGATATAGGTGCATCAACAGGCGGATTTACCGATTGTATGCTGCAAAATGGAGCGAAAACAGTAGTTGCTGTTGATGTCGGTACTAATCAGCTTGACAATAAACTGCGTAATGACGAACGTGTTATTTCGTATGAAAAAACTGATATAAGAAATGCAGATATGCTTTCGGATGCGTCTTTTGACTTTATAGGGACGGATGTTTCGTTTATTTCCTTAAAAAAAGTTCTGCCGTCTATGAAAAGACTATTGAGCAGCAAAGGAATTTGCGTTGCGCTTATTAAACCGCAGTTTGAAGCAGGAAAAAAATATCTCAGCAAAAACGGAATT
Organism: Ruminiclostridium sp.; assembly: GCA_045579125.1. Taxonomy (GTDB): domain Bacteria; phylum Bacillota; class Clostridia; order Oscillospirales; family Ruminococcaceae; genus Ruminiclostridium_E. Next base: position 14,399 of record JAZNLN010000095.1, on the reverse strand, counting down.
GTTCATGATAAAAAAATACAAGAAAAAATAATTTCCGATATTTCAGATTATGCGGTAGGATGCGGTTTTGATGTTGTTGGCGTAATAGATTCTCCTATTACCGGAGGAGACGGCAACAAAGAATACTTAATATGTTTGAGGAATCAGCTATGAAAGCGTTTATTTGTGTAAATTCAAAAAAGGCTAAAAGTGCCAAGGTGTGCCGAAAAGTTATTGATAAGCTTGTTTCGCTGAATATTGTTCCTGTTGTAAAGGAAAGTAATATGGAAGTGTGTGGCAATGAGGGGATTGTTCTGAGCGATACATGTCCGCATGACGCTGATTTTATTATAACGGTCGGCGGAGATGGTACCATGCTTCATTCGGGAGTTATGGCGGCTGAAAGAAATATTCCTATGCTTGGCGTAAATACAGGCAGACTTGGATTTATGACAACTCTTGAGTCTGATGAGCTCAAATTGCTTGAAAAGCTCGTGGATAATGATTATAATATCAGCGAACGAATGATGTTTGATGTTATTATTCAAAAAGACAATACCACAAACGAGTACAAAGCGTTAAACGATGTTGTGCTTGCTAAACCGAGCTATTCAAAACTGCCCGAATTTTCTGTGACAAGTAACGATAGCGTAGTGCTAAGACTTCGTTCGGACGGAGTGATTGTCAGCACGCCAACAGGTTCTACCGCATATTCTCTTTCGGCAGGCGGTCCTATAATTGAGCCGACGCTTGAATGTATTGAGCTGACTGCTTTATGTCCGCATACGGTTATGAATCGTCCTATGCTGTTTGATTCCGAAAATGAGCTTTGCGTTTCATTCGAGGGGTATGAAGGCAGCAGGGTTTATATAAGTATCGACGGCGACGAGATAGGTGAAATCGGTGAAGGCGATAAAATAATTATAAGAAAATCAGAGCTCCGTTTAAGGCTTATTGATTTGAAAATAAACAGTTTTTATGAATCTATTCACAGAAAGCTTATGCAGCCTTTGAAATGACGTTCATATTCTTTTAAGGTGTGTACAATGAAAAATAAACGACAATCGGAAATATTATCGCTTATCAGCGAGTATGAGGTTAAAAACCAGGAGATGCTGATTGATCTTCTTCGAAAGCGTGGTTACAGCGTTACGCAGGCGACAATTTCAAGAGATATTAACGAGCTTAATCTTGAAAAAACAATGCTGCCGAGCGGCGTGACCTGCTACATGCGTGCGCAGAAAGCTAATTCTATCCATTTTAAAAGCATTTTCAGCCAATCTGTGACGAATATTGATTATGCAGGGAATATAGTTTGTGTAAAATGTTATGCGGGTCTTGCCAATGCGGCATGTGCTACGCTTGATTTAATGAATATTGACTGCATTGTAGGTACAATTTCCGGCGACGACACTTTTTTTGTGCTCGTGAGAACTGAAAATGACGCCAAGTTACTTACAGAACGGCTAAAAAGCATGATTTAAGGGAGGCATATGCTTGCTAAAGGAATTAAACATTGAAAATCTTGCTATAATCGAAAAGGCTACCATTGATTTTACTGATAAGCTTAACATTTTTTCAGGTGAAACAGGTGCGGGAAAAAGTATACTTATAGGTGGAATAAACGCTATTCTCGGCGGCAGGACAACAAAGGATATTGTTCGTACGGGTACGGATAAAGCGGTTATTACCGCACTTTTTGATGATGTTTCTGACGATATAAAATCAAAGCTTGCTGAATATGGATATGAGGCAGAAGATCAGCTTCTGCTGCAAAGAGAGATATGCATAGACGGAAAAAGTACGGCAAGAATCAACGGAAGAGCAGCAACTGTATCGGTTTTAAGAGATATTGCCTCAAATCTTATTGACATCCACGGACAGCAGGATAACAGAATACTGCTTGATAATAATAAACAGCGTGAGCTCCTTGATGGTTTCGGAAACCACGGGGAATTCATCGAGGAATACAGGGAACAATTCCGTGTTTTTTCCCAGCTTACAAAAAAGCTAAAAAATCTTCAGACAGCTGATAAGAACAAATCTGCAAGAATTGAGGAACTTGATGACATAATCAGCAGAATTTCTGCTCTTAAACTGACAAAGGGCGAGGAAGAAAGAGTTTCTGCAGAGCTTGAAAGAGCACGTAATTTTGGCAGTATTCAGGAAAGTCTGCAAAAATCAAGTTTAATTATTAAGGGAAGCGATTCGGAAACGGGCGCTCTGGATATGATAAAAGAGGCTGTTCTTGAAATCGGAAAACTGAAAGGCAGTATAAACAATGCCGAGGAGTTGAAGAAAAGACTTGACAGCCTGGTAATTGAGCTTGATGATATTTCTTCGGAAATAAATGCTAATATCAGTGATTCCTTTGACGAGGAACGCCTTGCTTATCTTGAGGAAAGAATTAGTAGTATTCTCCGTTTAAAGCGTGAATTTGGAATGGAAACGGATGAAATAATCGATAAGCTTGACGAATGGAAACAGGAATATACAGAGCTTCAGGAAAGCGATTCAGCGCTTGAAAGACTTGCAGAAGAACGCAGAAAGCAAGGAGAGAATGTAAAAAAACTTGCGTCGAAGCTGTCAGAAATGCGTATCAGCACAGCGGAAAAGCTTGTTGATGCTGTATCCGAACAGCTGCGTTTCCTTGATATGCCTGACGTTCGGCTGTTTTTTTCTGTTGTGCCTGACAAAATAACTATAAACGGCATGGATAATATAGAAATAATGATTTCGGTGAATAAAGGTGAAGAACCGAAACCGATAGGGAAAACTGCGTCGGGCGGTGAGCTTTCGAGAATAATGCTTGCCATTAAGTGCGTTCTGGCAGAAAATGATGATATTCCGACGATGATTTTCGACGAAATAGATACAGGTATAAGCGGCAGAGCGGCACAAAAGGTTGGTATAAAATTATCCGAGCTTTCGAAAAAGCGTCAGACGCTTTGTGTTACTCATCTTGCACAGATTGCGGCACGCTCCGATAATCATCTTCTTATCGAAAAAAACAGCAGCGGAGAGCGTACATACACAAGAATACGCACGCTTGATTACGAAGAAAAGAAAAGGGAAATTGCAAGAATTATATCCGGTGACAGCGATAATGCTGCGTCGCTTGCCAACGCAGAGGAGCTTATTAAAAACGGCGGTAAAATCTGATTTTTACGATTTCGAAAAGAGGGATGTATTATAAAATTCAGAGCTGAAATTACAACACGGCAGCAGTTTATGCAAGTGCTTGATAATGATGAATATGAGTTTATTTATGTTCCGATGAATCTGCTGGATGAAAAAACTCCCGATAAGTTTCGGGTTATAGTTGTTCCGCCTGTCTTTCTTGCTGATTGTGAGGAGAATGTTAAAGCAAGGTTAGGCGAACTCAATAAATTCGGATTTGCGCATGTTCTTGCGCATACTATCGCACACATTGAGCTCGTCAGCGGTATGGATATGAAAATTCATGTGGGATTTCATATGAATGTTACCAACAGCAGGTCGATAGAATTTTTTTCAAACAGCGGCGTTTCTGATGTGGTGCTTTCGCAGGAGATAACACTGAAACGTGCAGAAAAACTGATTTCGTCCGTACCTCTGGGCATTATAGCATATGGCAGACAATCGTTGATGACGTTAAGGAGATGTCCTATCAGCAACGGCAAGCCCTGCAATAACGGAAAAAAATGCGGGGAACAGCTGTTTGACAGAATGGGAAACGAAATACCGACTATATGCAGTAATACGGTTGAGCTGCTTAATCCCGATTGCCTGTATCTCAGCGATAAGATGAGCGATATTTCTTTTCTTGATTTCATTGTTCTGCGTTTTACTACCGAAGATGACACACAAGAAATTTTTGAACTTTACGAAAGAGGCAGAAAACCCGACGGAAAGCTTACAAGAGGTTTGTATTACAGAGGAGTGGAGTAAAATGAATATAATAGTAAAAAAACTGAATCCATCTGCAAAGCTCCCGTATAGAGCCACTTCGGGAAGTGCGGGCGCAGATTTATGCGCTTGTATTGACGAAAGTGTTACACTGCTCCCAAAGGCAAGAACTCTTGTCCCGACGGGGCTTGCAATTGCTATACCCGAAGGCTACGGCGGATTTGTGTTTCCGAGAAGCTCGGTGGCGAGCAAATTTGGAGTTTCTCTTTCCAATTGCGTCGGAGTTATTGACAGCGATTACAGGGGCGAGGTTAAAATTCCTGTTATCAACCACGGCGACGAGCCTTTCGAGATTCATGACGGCGACAGAATTGCGCAGTTGGTTATTCTTGCTGTACCGGATACAGAATACTTGGAAGGCGAACTTGACTCCACCCGGAGAGGTGCGGGAGGTTTCGGCTCAACAGGCAGAAATTAAATTGTGTTGTTGCAATAAAAAAAGATATAATTTTGTTGAAAATTATTGAAAATAGCAGTTGTAAGATAGTTCGGTGCGTGATATAATAATAGTAATTGATTATATATAAAAAAGGAAGATTTTTATGTTTACTAAAGATATAGGTATAGATTTAGGTACGGCAAATACGCTGGTTTATATGAGAGGAAAAGGAATTATCATCCGTGAGCCCAGCGTTGTTGCGGTAGATGTAAAGTATGACAGAGTAAGATATGTCGGTCAGGAAGCAAAAGATGTTATAGGCCGCACTCCCGGGTCCATTGTGGCTGTAAGACCTCTGAAAGACGGCGTAATTGCCGATTTTGACATGACTACAAGCATGCTCCAGGAATTTATCCGCAAGGCGTTAAGAGGAAAGTTTTTCAAAGCTCGTGTTATTATTTGCATTCCGTCGGGTGTAACAGCAGTTGAAAGACGTGCGGTTAAGGAGGCGTCGCAGAATGCGGGCGCAAAGCGTGTGTCGATTATTGAGGAGCCTATGGCGGCGGCAATCGGTGCAGGTCTTCCTGTTGCGGAGCCTACGGGCAGTATGATTGTTGATATCGGAGGCGGCACAAGCGAGGTTGCGGTTATTTCACTCGGAGGAATTGTTACTTCACGTTCCGTGCGTGTTGCGGGTGATGAATTTGACAATTCAATAATAAACTACATTAAGAAAAAGTATAATCTTCTTATAGGCGAACGTACAGCAGAAAATATTAAAATAGGAATAGGCTCTGCATTCCCTTACGGTGATAACGAGCCTGTTATGGATATAAAGGGCAGAAACCTCCTGAATGGTTTGCCTGAAAATATTACGGTTACTTCCGAGGAAATCAGAGAGGCTTTATCTGAACCTTTAAGTCATGTTATTGAGGCTATCAAGATAACGCTTGAAAAGACGCCTCCCGAGCTTGCGGCAGATATTATTGACCAGGGTATAATGCTCGCAGGCGGCGGCGCGCTGCTGAAAGGACTTGACAAGCTGATTAACAAGGAAACAGGTATGCCTGTTAAGATAGCGGAAAGACCGCTTGACTGCGTTGCTGACGGAACAGGCAATGTTCTTGAAAATATAGATAAGCTTATTGATGTTCTTAGCGACGACGATTCTAGATATTGATTGAAATAAATTTAATACAGGCGGCAGGTTTCAGCGAAAGCTTTACCGCCGCTTGTTTTTGATAGGAGGGTAAAAATGCGGGACTTTTTTCACAGCGTTAAATTCAAAGTATTGCTTTGCGTTTTTGCCCTTATGTTTGGATTTATGATATATGCGGCCGTATCAGCGGGTGCGGCAACTATACCTGAAAAAATACTTAACACTATAACAAGTCCGTTTGTCAGTGCATCAACCGCTTTGTCGGATTGGGTTACATCTACACTTGATACGCTGATGAATGCGCAGAAATATAAAAGTGAAAACGAGATGCTGAAAGAACAGCTTACGGAGCTTTATTCGCAGATTATTGATAAGGAAAAAATTGACGAGGAAAACACACAGCTGAGGGAAATGCTGGGTATTGCGGCAGAAAATTCAGATTATAAGTGGCTTTCTCCGTGTTCAATAGTGGCAAGAAACGCTAATGACATTTTCGGCGGATTTACAATAAACAAGGGTACCAACGACGGCGTTGAGCTTTACGACCCTGTGTTTACTTCTGTCGGACTTGTGGGAAGAATAACCGAGGTTTCGGACAGTTATTCAAAGGTGACAACCATAATATCGACAGATTTGCAGCTGAGCGTTGCTACTGCGTCCGAACATGTAGTCGGAATAATCGAAAATGATGTTGAAAAGTCATCACAAGGCTATTGTGTTATGAGCTATATTACAAAGGACAGCAGAATAAAAGTCGGAGATGTTGTTGTGACAGCGGGCAGTTCTGCGTTTCCTGCTGATATGGTGGTTGGTACGGTTGAAGAGCTCTATGATGACGCAAACGGTTTATCGCTGCACGCTTTGATTAAACCCGCCGAGCAGTTTTCGACAATTACGAGTGTTTTTGTTATAACGGAATTTGAAGGACAGGCGGAGGAAGAACTGCGGTGAAATATAATATAATTTCAAATAAAACGCTTACACGCCGCCAAAAAAAGCGTGCAGTCATTAAATGGATTATTTATTCACTGATTCTCGTTTTACTGTATTCGTTCATGTGCTGCGGTTTCTTTGGCACATGGCAGCCTGTACTGATTATACCTTTTGTGCTTGCTGTGTCGGTATGGGAACGTGAGTTCCAGGCTACATTATTTTCTGCGTTCGGCGGATTACTTATTGATATGGCGTGCAGTTACCTGTTTGGCTTTTCTTCAGTATGGCTTATGATTTTCTGCCTTGTCACGTCATTGCTTGTTATGAATCTGATAAAACCGAATGTTGTAAATTATATATGGATTTGTGGGGCGGCAAGCGTGATTTATGCTGCTATGAACTATATGTTCAATTTCTTTTTGTGGTTTGAAAACGGCAAAGATATTATTCTCATGAATTTCATTCTTCCTCCTATGGTTACACAGGTTGTTATTTGTCCTTTGTTTTATTATTTAGTGCGGTTTATTTCTTCGAAACTCGGCGATAAACACGAAAGAACGCTCGGAGAAAATATTACGGATACGCCCGAGGAAGAGGCTATGCGTTCGATAAAAATATAGACGGTTAGCATTAAGGGGTGGCATTTTGTCAAAGGTTTCCTATATAATAAGAGTAATTGTGCTGCTTCTGATTATAGCGGCGCTGGCATTTTTCTGTATTCTTCGTCTTATGAAGCTTCAGCTTGTAGACGGTGCTGATTATCTGGCTCAGACTGAAAAAAAATATGTTGCCGAGCAGGTTATTAAAGCGACAAGAGGTCAGATTGTTGATATAAACGGAAATGTTATGACATCAAATCGGATTGTGTACGATGTTATAATTCAAAAAGCTTTTTTCAAGCCCGAAACGCAGCAGCAGGTTATTGAAAGATGCATTGATATTTTTAAGGATAACGGAGAAGAATGGATAGACGAGGTTCCTATTTCAATGACAGAGCCGTTCGTTTTCGAGAATGTGTCAGAAAATACGCTTGATAAATTCAAAAAAAATATAGGTGTTAATTTAGACGCTACTGTTGATAATTGTCTGAATGCAATGTGCGATAAATATTCCGTGAGCAGAGAGTTATACAGCAAGGAAATGCAGAGGAATATCTGCGGTGTTTTTTATCAGATGCAGATAAAGGATTTTTCGTACGATAACTATTATATTTTTGCATCTGATATATCTTTTGATACTATTGTTCAGCTGAAAGAACAGAGTCATTTGCTGAACGGTGTGGATATAATCGAAGTGCCTGAACGTGATTACGTTATGAGTTCAACGGCACCTCATGTACTTGGAACGATAGGCGTAATTTCAAGCGAGGAATACGCCGAGCTTAAAAATTCCGGCTACACGCTGAATGATAAAGTCGGAAAATACGGCATAGAAAACGCTATGGAAAGCGTGCTCCGAGGCAAAGACGGAATACGCACAATAATCAGAGATGCAAACGGAAATGCTGTTTCGGAGGAAGTGACGGAGCAGGTTATGCCCGGTAATACTGTAAAACTGACTATTGACGCAGGTTTTCAAGATAAGCTTCAGCAGATACTGAATAATCAGATTAACTGGCTTCGTACCAATTCAGACAGGGGAAATGAATGCGATGCGGGAGCGGTAGTTGTTCTTGACGTGAATTCGGGAGCTGTACTTGGAATGGCGAGCTATCCGTCGTATGACCTTGTTCAGTCTATCGAGGATTACGAGACCGTTCTTCAGATAGAGGGCAATCCGCTGTATAATCGTTCTATTAACGGATTATACAGACCCGGCTCGGCATTTAAGACAATAACAGCGACTGCCGGGCTTATAACAGGTCTGATTGATACTGAAACGAGATGCACCTGCACGGGAACATATACTTTTTATAGTGACTATCAGCCAAAATGTACGGGTTATCATCTCGGCGAAAATGTTGTTATTTGCCTTAAATGGTCGTGCAATATCTTTTTCTACGACCTTGGCAGACGTCTTGGAATAGACGCTCTCGGTGGATTTGCGTCTGACTTCGGATACGGAACAAATCTGGGGCTTGAAATAGGAGGCGCAAGCGGTCGTATGTCTTCTGTTGAGCTTTATGAATCGTTAAGAGACGAGCCTTGGACTCCGGGTAATACTCTTCAGGCTGCCATAGGTCAGCTTGATACACAGGTTACGCCTCTTCATCTTGCTGTTCAGGCGATGACACTTGCCAACAAGGGCGTCAGATACAAGCCGTATCTTGTAGATTCAGTGTGGAATTATAACTGCACGGATTTGAGCTATAAATCAGAACCTACGGTTGCTGCAGTGATAGACGATAAGGGAACAGGGGCTTTTGATACAGTAAAGCAGGGTATGATCGCTGTTTCGGAAAACTGCACATGGCCGACGTATACGAGCTTGTGGCATTTTGATTATCTTCCTTACAGCGTTGCCATCAAAACGGGTACAGCGGAAACGAGCGGAGATTATTATACTTCTACCGTTATGGGTTATTATCCTGCCGAAAATCCGCAGATTGCTTTCGGTATAGTTCTTGAAAAGGGTGAATATTCAAGATACATGGTCAGAAATATAATTGATGCATATTTTTATGATTTTTATGAGGCTGAATATGATGAAAACGGAAATGTTGCTAATCCGTGGAAACGCTGGGAAAATACTAAAATGGCAGTTAGGTAATTGTAAATGTGCACAATTAAATATGTAAAAAAATGATATTTTTCACAAAATTTAATTAAATCCGATAAAACACTTTAAATTTCTTGAATTTTGTGTTAAAATATAATGTGTATTATAATTACTTTAAATAAGGAGGAATATTATGTCACAGATTATTGCAGTTACAGCGGGCAAGGGTGGAACAGGTAAATCGACAACATCTGCTAATATTGCGTCCTCGCTCGCAGCTTTGGGCAAGAAAACGCTCGTTGTAGAACTTGACTTTGGTTTGAGATGCCTTGATATTATGCTTGGTATAAAAGATAAGGTTAAGCACGATATAGGAGAATATCTTGAAGGCAATATTGACATTATGACCGCAACAACAAAGGTTGAGCGCAGTGATAATTTGTTCCTCGTTTGTGCAACACGAAATCCTTTCATGGATATTAACCCCGAAAAGATTATTGGTGTCTGCGAAGAAATGAGAAGCAGATTTGATTATATTATAATTGATACAGCAGGTGTTGGAAGCTCTGTTTTCAGTGTTATCAAGGCGGCTGACCTTATTCTTATGGTTACAACGCCCGATACGGTATGCGTTCGTGACGGTGCTATACTTTCTGATTTTCTTTATGTGAAGAACTGTATAAATCAGCGCCTTGTTATAAACAAGGTTGGACAGAAGTTCAAAGACGAGGAAATTCTTTTTGACCTGGATGAAGTTATGGATACGGTTGGTATACCGCTTATCGGTGTTGTTCCCGAGGATAACGACATCAGAGTATGTGGCGCAAAGGGTATGCCGCTTCCTACGTCAAGTGCAGGTTATAAGGCATATACAGCAATTTCCCGCCGTATTCTCGGTGAAGATGTTCCTTTGACAATCAATATAAATTAAAATTAAGGTGGTGTTCAAATTATGAATATTGCGTTAATTGCGCATGATTCAAAGAAAGAGCTTATGGTTCAGTTTTGCATTGCATATTGCGGTGTATTAAGCAGACACAGTATTTGTGCAACAGGCACAACAGGCAAGCTTGTTTCAGAGGCAACAGGTCTTCGTATTCAGCGTTATTTAGGCGGTGCACAGGGCGGAGATCAGCAGATTGCGGCTCGTATATCATGCAATGAAATTGATATTCTGTTTTTCTTCCGTGACCCGCTCAACGCTAAATCGCATGAGCCTAACGAAATGAATCTTTTACGTTTATGTGATGTGCATAATATTCCCGTTGCAACAAATATTGCGACAGGCGAAGCTCTTATTCATGCCCTCGAACGAGGCGACCTCGATTGGAGAGAAATTGTAAGAGTATAATTTACATAACCGCCGTTTTTAAAATTGTTATGCTTTTGCAGGGCAAAAATAGGCGGTTTTGTTTTTGTGCAAAGTCAAGGAGAAACTATGAAGTCAAAAGACAAAGAAGTTTTAAAGAAAAATCTGCTCAGAGTAGGAGCATTACTGCTTGCGATAATTATGATTATAGGCGTAGTTACACAGAATGTTTCCTACGCTTGATTAAAGTAAGTTCTGAGGCAACTTAAAAATGCCTCATAATACATATTTACACAAAGGAAGGCAAAACTATGGCACAGGTATTAGTTGAAACTTCGGCACGTCATGTACACATTACTGCTGAAACACTCGAAATTTTATTCGGAAAGGGCGCAACTCTGACAAAGAAAAAGGATCTTTCTCAGCCCGGTCAGTTTGCATGCGAAGAAAGGGTAACAGTTGTTGGTCCCAAGAAGGAAATCCCTAACGTATCAATTCTCGGTCCCGTTCGTCCTGCTGATCAGGTTGAATTATCCGCAACAGACGCACGTTCCATCGGCGTTGGCATTGCAATCAAGGAATCCGGCGATGTTGCAGGTACACCCGGCTGTAAGCTTGTAGGTCCCTGCGGCGAGGTTGAAATCAAGGAAGGCGTTATTGTTGCACAGCGTCATATTCATATGATTCCCGAAACCGCTGAAAAGCTCGGCATAAACAATAAGGACATCGTATGGGTTAAGGTTGAATCCAACGGCAGAAAGGCAATTCTTGGCGATGTTGTTGTTCGTGTCAGCGATAAGTTTGCTGACGCTATGCACATTGATACAGACGAGTCGAACGCAATCGGTGCAACACCCGGTATGATGGGCGAAATTATCAAATCACTCTAATATTGGATTAACTGGGAATTGTACGAAAGTGCAATTCCCAAATTTGTGTTAAAAGAAGAACAATTAAAGGGAGAACAAATGGCTGTTTATTTTATTATTCTTGTTTTGATTCTGGGGCTTGGCGTTATCTTGTGTAAAAAGGATTCGTCAAATATAAAAAAGATAGTATACCTTTCTGTGGTTTTTACATCACTGTACTTGTTATCTGTTTTCAGATACGGTATAGGAAACGACTACTATAACTATACTCGAATTTTCATGGATTGCGCAAATGCGAACAATCTGGACGGTTTGTTCAGTTTTTCATATGAACCTGCATTTTATCTGCTGAATAAGTTTATTTCGCTGTTTACTCGTGATATGACGGTTGTATTTGCGGTTTACGCATTCATTGCGCTTGTTCCGGCGGCCGTGGCTATATACAAATATAGTCAGAATCTGTGGCTTTCATGTTTCACCTATATTTGCCTTACATTCTTTTATGCGTCTATGGGTTATGTGCGTCAGAGTATTGCCGCAGCCATTATACTTTTATCGTATAAATTTTTCTGCGAAAGAAAGCACATTGCAGTCATTATTGTTACGCTTATCGCCACAATGTTCCATTATACCGCTGTTGTAACAATAATATTCTATCTGATTGCTCTTATCAAACCCACAAAAAAATATCTTATTATTTATGGCGGCGTAAATATTGCTGCATATATTGTTTACGCTATATTAAAATCCTGCGGAATAAATCCGATGGATTTGGCAGCAAATATTGCAACAGCTATATTTAAACGTAATTTTAATATTTATATTGAATCTGAATTTTTTACAAGAGGACTTGGCATTGAGTATGTAATTATGCCGTTATGCGTTCTTGCGTTTGTTATGGTGTCGTATTTTCTTGGCTGGAAAGAAAAAAAGGGTGCAGATATAATGCTTAATTTTGTGCTTTTGACTGCCAGCTGCTGGTTATTTACGACTCAGGTTTTCATAATAGAAAGATTCTCAATGTTCATATTTATCTTTATTGTGCTCATTATCCCTTCTGTTATGGATTTCCACCTTGAACAATCCAAAAGACAAATCAAAAAACAGGCTTCAAAGATTAAGCGAGTAAACGAAACGGCTGTTACAGAGGAAAAAATCGGAGATAGTTATTATCTTATTATTTGTGTTACAGTTGCGGGTCTGCTTATTTACAACTTCTTCAGTGCTGCAATGGGCTTCCACGGAGTATTTCCGTATATCACAAACATTGCGCCTCTGCAAAGCTCGCTGATTTCAATGTCATCTGACCAGGAAATAAAGGAACGTATCCAGGCGTCGTATAATCCGTATGAATATATGCTTTTATTAAAAAATTCTGATTATGATTGTTATATTGTATGTGCGGAAAATGACCCTAAGGCAGTTTCTCCTGTAATAATTTCGTCTATGGAAGAGCTTGGACTCGATACAGAGCGTATTATGTCGGGAAAAGGCGATTATATAGCGTCCTTGATAAACGGAGAGCTGAATGAGTACACGGGTAAGGTAGATTTTGATGTACTGAACGGCGCTTCGACTCTGAATGCATCGGCAGAGGCTGGAAAGGGCTATATGATTATTGATGATGAACAAAACCTTGCACTTGCAACCGACGGTTTGTCTTTTGTTGTTCTTGACAGTGCATCGAATAGCATAGTTGATGTTATGGGCTTTGATTTATCAAGTTATGATAATAAATGCTACAAAATGAATCATTGAGAAAGGTGAAAAATCATGTATACAGCAAATGAAAAAAGATACGAAAAGATGATTTATAACCGCTGCGGAAAAAGCGGTTTAAAGCTGCCTGCTGTTTCGCTCGGCCTCTGGCAGAATTTCGGTTATAACGACTGCTTTTCCAATATGGAAAAAATGTGTCATGCTGCTTTTGATTTAGGTATAACACATTTTGACCTTGCCAATAATTACGGAAATCCGTATAATGGTTCAGCGGAAGAAAATTTCGGCGTTATACTTGACAGAGGCATGAGAAAGTATCGTGATGAGCTTTGCATTTCTACAAAAGCGGGATATGATATGTGGCCCGGTCCGTATGGGGATAAGAATGGGTCAAGGAAATATCTGCTCTCATCGCTTGACCAAAGTCTGAAACGCATGAAACTTGATTATGTTGATATTTTTTATCATCATGTTTTTGACCCTGATACTCCGCTTGAGGAAACTGCATGTGCGCTTGATTCTGCCGTAAGACAGGGAAAGGCGCTTTACGTTGGCATTTCAAACTACAACAAACAAAGTACACAGGAAATTATGTCAATTTTCAAGGAAATGAAAACTCCGTTTGTTGTAAATCAGCCTTCGTATTCTATGCTTAACCGTTGGATTGAAGATGATGGCCTTGATAATTTCGCAGAAGAAAGCGGTTTTGGTCTTGCTGTTTTTTCGCCGCTGTATCAAGGTCTGCTTACAGACAAATATCTTGGTGGTATTCCTGAAAATTCCCGTATAGGAAAGGGCAGGACATGGATAGCAAAAGAAGTTACTCCCGAAAAAGTTGAAATGCTTAAACAACTGAATGATATTGCAGCAAAAAGAGGTCAGAAACTTTCTCAGATGGCGCTCAGCTGGATTTTGAGCAATAAGGCTGTAACAACTGTCCTCACAGGTGCAAGCAGCTGTGAACAAATTATTGAGAATGCTGCTGCAGTTGAAAAGCTTACATTTACAGACGAAGAAATAAGCAGAATAAACTCTCTTATCGGAAAATGATGAAAATTATCGTTGTATCTGATTCGCACGGCAATTTTGATGGACTTTATGAAGTATTTGCTCGCAATAATGACGCTGATTTATTTGTTCATCTTGGCGACGGCGAGAGAGAATTTGAAGATGTGCGGAATGTTTTTGGTGACAAAAATGTTCGGTATGTGAGAGGGAACAACGATTATTCTCTCGGTGTTGAATCGCAGATAATTCAACTCGGAGCTTATCGTGTTTTTTGTACGCACGGCAGTCGTTATCCAAGAATGGCTATGAATGAATATCTCATTTCTGCCGCAAGGGTTAATGACTGCAATGTCTCCTTGTATGGGCATACGCACGTCCGACACTGCTCATATTCCGATGGTGTTTATCTTTTTAATCCCGGCAGTATATCGTTGCCCA